>JAYVYV010000159.1:0-4350 GCA_043783985.1 Acidobacteriota bacterium
CCGAGCCGCGCGTCCGGCCGCTCGATCTGCAGGCCGACGCCGCCCGATCCCGGGAATACCACGAACTCGCGCGCCGTCCTGGTCGCGCCGGCCGCCCGCGCCGCCCGCACGACCAGCGCCGCCGCGAGCAGGTCGTCGTAGCTGCCGTTGGTGCACGAGCCGATCATCGCCTTGTCGAACGTCAGCCGCTCGCGCGCGACCTCGTCGGCAGGAAAGGCGTTGCCCGGGCTGAACGGCTTGGCGATCATCGGCCTCACGTCGCGCAGATCGATCGTCTCGTCGAGCGCGTAGACCGCGTCGGCGCCCGGCGCGAACGGCGGATACGGCAGCTCGGCGATCCCCTTGGCGCGGTACCACGCATAGGTGATCTCGTCGGGCGCGAAGATGCCGTTGAGCGCCTCGGCCTCCGCCATCATGTTCGCGATCGTGTTGCGGTACGCGATGGGCAGCTGTTTGTTCGCGTCCACCAGCTCCACCGACATGCCCTGCGACTGCTTCGGACCCCAGCGGCGAAGCAGCTCGAGCACGATGTCCTTGCCGCTCACCCACGACTGGAGCCGGCCGGCGAACACCACGCGCCGCGCCTGCGCCACGGTGAAGTAGATGTAGCCGGTCGACCAGCCGAACCCGAGCGTCGTCGATCCGACGCCCATGCCGACCGCGCCGTAGGCGCCGTAGGCGCGGCTGTGCGAATCGGCGCCCGGGATGAACTGCCCCGGCATCACGAGCGCCTGTTCCGGAAAATAGAAATGGAAGATGCCGTCGCCAGGCGTGGCGTAGTACGGCTTCTCGATGGCGTGCAGCCGCGCGAACGCTTTCCCGATCGCCGTCTGCTTGTTGTCGTCGTCTTTGCCGGTAAAGACGAAATGATCGTTGGCGATCGCCGCCTGCCGCGGGTCGATCGTGTGGCCGCCGGTGATCTGGTTGAAGGTGTGGATCGCGAACGGCGCGGTGCCGTCCGACGCCGGCAAGAGATCGGCGTAGACCCGCAGGGTCGCGCCCGGCGTGACCGCGGCACCCGTGTCGACGCGGTGCGCCCAGACGATCTGCTCGGTCGACGTCATGTGGCGCGCCTGCTCGGCGTCGGGCCACTCGATCCGCGGCGATCTTTCGACGGCCGCCTTGAACTCCCGCCGACCGGCCGCGTAGATGCCGCCGGTCTGGCGGATCTCGTCTTCCTTCGCGCTCAGCGGCACCGGATCGTAGGTCTTTCCCTGGGTCTCGTTCCTCAGCCGCCGCGACCGCGGCTCGAAGCTGAACGCGTCGCCGTCGCGCGCGTCGGCGACGGCTTCCGGGCTCTGCACGACCTGCAGCCCCAGGTTGAGCGCGTTCCGGCGGAAGATGTCGCCCATGTTGTGGCCGCAGACGATGACCATCTCGAGGCCGGCTTCTTCGGCGACCGCCTTCAGCCCCGCGGGGCTCATCTCGCGCGACGATCCGATCGCGAACCGATCGCCGGCGATGACGAACGTTTCGCCGCGGTGCACGCGCGCGCGGAAGTCGGGCATCAGATACCGGAACGCGCCGGCCTTCCAGCGCTCGTCGAGCGTGTCGAGGCTTTCGGACACGCAGTCGGCGGCCGGCGTAATCTGATCGGTGTCGATGGCGTCGAGCTTCTTCTTCTTGCCGAGGACTTTCAGATCCCACAAGATCAGGGCGTGGCCGCGGATGACGGCCGTGGAGGTCTCCTTCTCGACGGCTGAAGCGGCCGAGGCGATCGCTGCTCGAGTCGTGCCGGGCTTGAGCCGGGCTGGTTGAATCTCGTGCATAGAGTTTTCTAGGTTGAACCCTTGACCCCAAGTCTACCGTGAGCACTCTCCACATCACCAACGGCGACCACGTCGCCGACAAGCTGCGCCGCGTCGTGCGCGGCACCGTCGCGATTACCGCCGACATCCTGCACGAGGGGCCGGCGCCGGCCGTCGACGGCGATGCCTGGTACGAGACGCGTGCCCGGTATCTTGCGTCGGCCGAGTATTCCACGTTCGAAGAAGCCCGCGCGGGGCTCGCGGCGTGGGACCGCGCGATCGAAACGTCCGATCAGCAGGACGACATCGTGTTGTGGTTCGAGCACGATCTCTTCGATCAGCTCCTGCTGATCCGGACGCTGGATCTGATCGGCGGGTCGAATCGGACGCGGGCGACGCCGACGGCGGCGCTTCGTCACGGCCGGGTGTCGCTGATTTGCGTCGGCGCCTTCCCCGGCGTGGAACGGTTCGTCAGCCTCAGCCAGCTGACCGAAGCCCAGTTGGCCAAGCTCGACGGCACCGGCGATGCCGTCACGACGGAATTATGTGCGGCGGCCACGGACGCCTGGAACGCCTTCCGCGCCCCCGATCCGACGCAGATTCTGCGCCACCTCACCAGGATCCCCAACCTGTACCCGCTCCGCTTCCTGGGCGGGGCGCTGAAGCGCTTCGTCGAGGAATTCCCATCGTTGGCCAACGGCCTGTCGCGCACCGAGTCGCTCGTCCTGCATCTGTTGAGCGAAGGGCCGATGCACGGCGGCGCGCTGTTCGTCTCGAGCCAGGATCACGAAATGCGACCGTTCATGGGCGACGCCGCCTTCTACCGTGTGCTGCATCGGCTGGCGTCCGCGCGCGTGCCCCTGGTGACGATCGATGCCGCCGCGGATCAGCTCGATCTGCGCCAGCGCGAGGTCACCGTCACCGACAGCGGCCTTCAGGTCCTCGCGGGGCTGGCCGATCACGTCGCGCTGAACGGTCTCGACCTCTGGCGAGGCGGCGTGCACCTGATAGGATCGGACCGAAGCCCCTGGCGCTGGGACACGCGCGGCGAAAGGTTGGTATCATGACTCTGGCAGCCACATGTCCGAACTCAAAGACCAGCCGCTACACGCCAACCGCTCCGAAGCCGTCACGAAGAACGTGCGGGTCGAGGTCGAATCGCAGTACGCGCCCGAACACTCGCAGCCGCTGCAGCACGAATGGTTCTTCCACTACACCGTGCGCATCTCCAATGAAGGCGACGACACCGTCCAGCTGCTCACCCGGCACTGGATCATCAGCGACGCCACGGGCCAGACCGACGAAGTCAGAGGCGAGGGTGTGGTGGGCGAACAGCCGGTCCTGCGGCCGGGGGAGTCGTTTCAGTACACGTCGGGATGCCCGCTGAAGACGTCGACCGGCGTCATGCGCGGCACCTACCAGATGGTCACCGAGGACGGCGATCAGTTCGACGCCGAGATCGCGCCCTTCGCGCTTCACGAGCCCTACACCGTCCACTAACGATGGGAAGCAACCGCTGAGACCGCGGAGGAAAATCTCTCTCTGCGGCCTTGGCGATCTCCGCGGTTCTTCTTATTCAGGTCGTCGGAAGGTGCGGATGGCGTCGAGGAACGCGTCGCCGAAGTCGGCGGCCTTCTTCGCGCCGATGCCGTAGACCTGGTGCAGGTCGTCGATCGTCTTTGGCCTCCGCTCCACCATGTCGCGCAGCGTCGTGTCGTGGAAGATGACGTAGGGCGGGACGCCGCGCTCGCGCGCGAGCCGCAGCCTCAGGTCGCGCAGCACGTCGAAGAGATCGGAGTCGACGGCAACCCTGAACGTGTCGCGCACCCCCGAGCGGCTCCGCTTTCTCGACGAAGGCGGTTTGACCTCGCGATAGAGCTGGCACCCGCCGTCGCCCCGCAGCAGCGACGCGCCGGCCGTCGTCAGGCGCAGCACCGGGTAGGGATCGCCTTCGCGCACGAGCAGGCCGTCGCCGCCGAGCTGATCGATGCACCCACGGATGGCGACCGGTGCCTCTTCCTTCAGCAACCCGAATGTCGACAGCTCGTGGTGCCGCGACGCGACGACCTTGTCCGTGGGCTTCCCCGTGAGCACGTCGGTGACGTGCGCGGTGCCCCACGTCTGCTTCACCCGCGCGACGCACGACAGGATCTTCTGCGCGATGATCAGCGAATCAGCGACCGCGTCGAGCTCCTTCAGGCACCAGTCGCAAGCGCCGCACGCGGCCGGTCCGTACTCCTGGCCGAAGTACTCCACCAGCGTCCGATGGCGGCAGCGGGTGCCCGCGGCGTACTTCTCCATGTCGCGCAGCAGCGACCGCGCGCTCTCGCTCCACTCCCCGTTGGCCTCGAGCATCTGTTTCCAGCGGACGAAGTCGCCGCCCGAATAAATCAGGACGCACTCCGCCGGCAGCCCGTCACGGCCTGCGCGGCCTGACTCCTGCTGGTAGTGCTCGGGCGACCGCGGCGCGCCGGCGTGCACGACGAAGCGCACGTTCGATCGGTCGATGCCCATTCCGAACGCCACCGTCGCGACGACGATGTCGGCCCGCTCGTCGAGGAACATTTCCTGGTTCCGGCTGCGTACGTCGTCCGACAGGCCC
>JAYVYV010000160.1:0-11780 GCA_043783985.1 Acidobacteriota bacterium
GATCGCCTCGTACGACGCGACCGCGTCCTTGATGGTGGCGGCGACCGGGATCGACCAGCGGAGCCGCACGAATCCGTCCCGCGGAGTGGTGCGCGTGACGAACAGCATCACCAGCCGGTCCGGTTCGGCGAACGGCGGCGGCCGCAGCAGCGTCGCGTACACGACGCTGAACATCGTCGTCGTCGCGCCGACGCCGAGCGCGAGGGTCAGGATGGCCACGACGGCCACGCCCCGCATGCGCAGCAGCGTCCGGACGGCGTAGCGTAGATCGCGGGCGAACGTCTCCATCAGCGCTGAGGACGATGGTACAAGGTCGGGTGTTAACAACCGCGCACGAAAAACCGTGACCTGTGCGCGCACGGCGCCGGCGTTCTCCGGTAGTAGAATCAGGGATTCATCAAGAGGGTCCGTCATGAGAACGCTGCTGCCGCTCACCGCCGCCGCGCTGGCATTCGTCGCGTTCGGCGGCGCGCGTTCGGCGACGCGCGCCATCGCGCAAGCCAACGTCAACACCGTCGTCAACCCGAACGCCTACCAGGATCTGCGGTGGCGATCGATTGGGCCCACGCGCGGCGGCCGCTCGACGGCGGCGGCGGGCGTGCGCACGCAGCCCAACGTGTTCTACATGGGCGCGACCGGCGGCGGCGTGTGGAAGACCGAGAACTACGGCGTCACCTGGTTCCCAATCTCCGACGGCCAGATTCCGACCGGCTCGATCGGCGCGCTCGATGTCGCCGAGTCGAACCCGAACGTCGTCTATGCCGGCACCGGCAGCGAGGCGATCCGATCGAACGTGATCGTCGGCCGCGGCGTGTACAAGTCCACCGACGCGGGCAAGACGTGGCAGTACGCCGGGCTGAAGGAAGTCGGCCAGATCGGGCAGCTGAAAATCCATCCGAAGAACTCCGACATCGCCTACGTCGCGGCAATCGGCCAGCCGTTCGGCTGGGGCCCGGATCGCGGCGTGTACCGCACGAAAGACGGCGGGACGACGTGGCTGAAGGTGCTCTTCATCAACGATCAGACCGGCGCGGTGTCGATCGCGATCAACGGGTCGAACCCCAACGAAGTCTACGCGGGCGCGTGGCGCGGGCAGCGGAAGCCGTGGACGATCATCAGCGGCGGGCCGGCCGCCGAAGGCGGCGTCTACAAGACGACCGACGGCGGCGATCACTGGTCGCGCGTCAGCAACGGGTTCCCCGACGATCTGATCGGCAAGGTCTGGGTGGACGTCGCGCAGTCGAACCCGAAGGTCGTGTACGCGCAGGTCGAAGCGAAGGGCGCGAAGGGCGGCCTGTATCGCACGTCGGACGGCGGCTCGAACTGGACGCTGGTGAACAGCAGCCAGTCGCTGCGCGCGCGGCCGTTCTACTTCAACAAGGTGTTCGTGAGCCCGAAGGACGAGAACGACGTCTGGGTCTCCGAGCTCAACTTCCATCACTCGACCGACGGGGGCAGGACGTTCGCGAACGTCAACACCCCGCACGGCGACAACCACGTCGTCTGGTTCAATCCCGATCAGCCGCACATCTTCATCGAGACGAACGACGGCGGCGCGACCATCACGCAGGACAACGGGAAGAGCTGGTCGTCGATCAACAACCAGCCGACGGCCGAGATGTACATGGTCGACGCCGACGAGCAGTTTCCCTACAACATCTACGGGCCGCAGCAGGACACCGGCAAGAACCTGACGGTGCCGAGCTTCCCGCCGACAGCGTGGGGCCCCGACGATCCGATCCAGCTGTGGATTCCGGCGCCGGGCTGCGAGAGCGGCCAGGTGCGGCCGATTCCGTCCGGCAAGATCGTCTACGGCGACTGCAAGGGCGAGTTCGGCCGGATGAACGTCGAGACCGGGCAGGAGCAGAACTTCTGGATCAATCCGCAGCAGCGCTACGGCAAGCTGCCGCAGGACATGATGTTCCGCTTCGTGCGCCAGGCGCCGATCGAGATCGACGCGCACAACCCGTCGATCGTCTATCACGGCTCGCAGTTCGTGCATAAGACGACGGACGGCGGCGTGCACGGGACGAAGTTCAGCCCCGACGTCACCGCCAACGGCGCCGAGGGGCACGTGATGTCCGGCGAGCCGATCACCCGCGACATGACCGGCGAAGAAGTTTACGCCGCGCTCTACTCGATGCGCTCGTCGCGCCTCGAGCCGGGCGTATTCTGGACCGGCTCGAACGACGGCCCGGTGTGGATGACGCGCGACAACGGCAAGACCTGGAAGAACGTCACGCCGGCGGGGCTGCCGCCCGGCGGACGCGTCCACACCATCGAGGACTCGCCGCACCGCAAGGGCTCCGCCTACGTCTCGGTCTACCGGATGTACCTGAACGACTTCAAGCCGTACCTGTACATGACCGACGACTACGGGGCGCACTGGACGCTGCTGACCGACGGCGCCAACGGGATCCCCTCCGATCAGCCGATGCACGTCGTGCGCGAGGATCCCGAGCAGGAGGGACTTCTCTACGCCGGCACGCTGCAGGGCGCGTACGTCTCGTTCGATCAAGGCAAACACTGGCAGACGCTGCAGCAGAACCTGCCGGCGACTCCGGTCACCGACTTCAAGGTCCACCACGGCGACCTCGTCGCGTCGACGATGGGACGGGCGTTCTGGATCCTGGACGACGTGTCGCCGCTGCGTCAGATCGCCGCGAGCGTGATGAAGCCTACGCGTACCCGTACGACCGACGCGCCCAACGGGCAGGCACGTCGGGAAGGCCAGGTAGGGCGGGTGGGGCAGGTAGGTCGGGTAGGGGGCGTGGCGCAGGGCTTCAGCCTTGCGAGCGACGCCGTCCTCGCGTCGCTGCAGGACCATGGGCCCGTCATCGACGATCCATCGAACTCCGGTCCTCCGCGCAAACCGCTGCCTGTAGTGCGCCCGGCGATCAAGCCGTTCGACGGATCGAACGTCTTCCTCTTCACGCCGGCGCCCGCCTATCGCGTGCACTATCAGCCGCTCACCGGACGTCCCGATCAGCTGGAATATCCGGCCGCCGGGGCGCGAATCGACTACTACCTCCCGACTCCGGCGAGTGACGTGAAGCTCGACATCCTCGATGCGGACGGCGCGGTCGTGCGCAGCTACTCGAGCGAAACGCGCGCGGCGGCCGTCGGCGGACGCGGCGCCGGCCGTCGCGGAGGCGGTCTGCCGGCGGCGCTGCCGGTCAGGGCCGGCATGAACCGGTTCGTGTGGGATCTCCGCTACGCCGGCGGACCGGCAGGCGGCGGCGACGGCGAGGGCGGCGGCTTCGGCGGCGGCGCCCCGCTGGTCGCGCCCGGCGCGTTCAAGGCGCGGCTCACCGCGGGCGGCGTGACGAAGACCGAAGCCTTCACGGTGAAGATCGATCCGCGGATCGCGAAGGACGGCGTCACGGTGGCCGACCTCGCCGAGCAGACGAAGTTTTCGCTCAAGGTGCGCGACGCGCTGGTCGAGGCGCGGTCGGTTCAAGCGCGCGTGCGCCAGGCGATCGACGCCAGGCGCGGCGATCAGGTGAAGCTGCAGGCCGTCTGGGAGCGCCTGACGACGAAGGGCGGGCCGTACGAGGATCAGATGTTCGTGGATCAGATGTCGAACGTGAACCGTTCGATCTCGCAGGCCGATCAGAAAGTCGGCGCCAGCTCGTACGAGCGCTTCAACCAGCTGCTGAAGGAATGGACGACGCTGAAGGCGGACGCCGAAGCGGCCTTACGCTGAATCTGGCGCCATTTTATTGGGCCGTCCCCGATCGGCGATCACCTGAGCTCGGCGGTGTTGCGGAAGTGTTTCGTGACGCTGGCGTTCAGGGCCGCGTCGTTCTTCGCGCCAATCAGCGCGCGGTCCAGATGCGCGCGCGACTCGGCGCGCATCGCCGCATCGGCGCTGCCCTGCGCGATCACCGCGGCGCCGAACTCCATCGCCGGATCATTCTGTAGCGCGACCGCCTGCAGGACCAGCTGATAGCCGTCGATCGCGTTCAATCCGTTCACCGGCGACGTGAACATGTAGGTCGCCTGCTTGTAGGTTTCCACCAGGTAGCCGAAGTCGAAGACCGAGGCTGCGGCGGTCGCCGCGTTCGGCGCCGCGACGCGCGCCTGCACCGCCGCGAACAGGTCGGCGGCCTGCCGCGGACGCGTCGACGCGTAGATCGTCGCTCGACGGATCGTTTCCATCCGCGCGACTACCGGCGTGGACGGCGTCAACAGCGCGAGCGTATCGGCGACGAGGTGCGACACGTCGTAGTTCGGGTCGACGCTCTTCCAGTCGCCGCTCTTCATCGGCAACGTCTTCGCGCCGCCGGTCTCGAACGGGAAGCAGAGCAGCGGCGGGCCGGCGAACACCGGCGCGGCGAGCGCGAGCAAGGCGGCGACGAGGCACCCGACGAGCGAGGCACGCGTGAGTGTCATCAACATCTCCTGCTGAACAAGACGTGCCGCGCGCCGGATTGTTAACGCGGTCAGGGAAGACGCGGGTTGATCAACGCGCTCCACGCGTCCGAGGCGCGATGCCACGTGCCATCCTGCGTGTCACGCATGATCGTGCCGATGTTGATCCGGTAGCGATTGTCGCCACGGCCGGGCAGGTGAACAAACCCTTCACCCGTCCACCGGTTCTTCGTGTAGTCCAGCGTGTACGCGCCGGCTTTGATGCCTTCACGAGTCTGAATGTCGAACGTGACGGCATACCGCGGCCACGCGGCATCCGGTTCTCCCGCCGGCGCACCGATGAAAGTGCCATCGAACACGTTCGACAGCGCCAGGATCTGACGGTCGGCGATCTCGATCGGCCGCGCCAGGCCGGATCCGGAAATCGTCAGCCGGACCGTCTGCTTGATTCCCGCCACCGGCGCCGATGCCGCCTGCGAGGCGGCGTCCGGCAGCGGCTGCTTCCACGTTCGCCACCAGCTCGCTTCGTTCAGGCCGAGCCTGTCCCACCACTGATCGAGCGCGGCGCGATCGAGCCGCAGCACTTCGTCGCGCGTGACGCCCGCCGGCGCCGGCACGAGAGCCGACAGCGCGTCGACCGTCGCCACGCGGTCGGCAACGCCGACGCGCGCGATCAGGTGCCACAGCGTCATCGCATCGCGGCCGCGCGCGTGGTCGAGGACGTAGCGCAGTGACGCGGACCGGCGATCCGCGTCGCGGCTGTTGTCCACCTCGCCGAGCGCGTCGCGGAACGCCGTGTCGGCGTCGTCATAGCGCGGCGTGCCGGGACCGTTGACGCGATCGGTGCGAGACGAGGCGCCCGCCGGCACGAACGACTCGCGCCCGCGCTCCTCGAACGCCACCCAGCCCGCCTCCACGCTCAGCAGCCCCGACCCATCGTCCTCGACGTGAAGCGAGTAGACGCAGCCGAGATCGGTGGCCGTCGCGGACGGGGTGCTGACGACGAACTGCCCCGGCGGCGCGGCGATGGCGGCGTGCAGCGTGCCGCGCTCGAGCGCGAGGCGGTGGTGTCCCTCGCGCGTTTCGACGAGCCGCACGCGGGTGCGCTCGTCGATCGTCACCTGACCGATGTCGCTGACCTCCATCTTCGCGCGCGAGCCCTCGCCGGTGGTCAGCGTCTGGCCGACGGCGATGCGGCCGTCGCCGGCCAGTACGACTGAGCCGATGCGCGGCGTGCCGACGAGGACGGACACTCCCCACGATGCCTGGCCTGCCGGCGCGTCGGCGGAAGCGGGCGCGTTTTTCCACGTCAGGCCGACCATCAACACGATCGCCGCGGCCGCGGCCAAGCCAGGAGCCAGGAAGCGGACGCCCACATACGTTCGGCGTTCGGCGTTCGGCGTTCGGCGACCGGCGTTCGGCGTTCGGCGTTCGGCGTTCGACGTTCGTCGTACGACGTTCAGCGCAATCTGCGGCGGCGGCGCCGTCGTGCGCAGACGGCCGAGCATCTGCTCCAGGCGCTGCACGTCCGGATCGGGCGTCGCCGCCGGGTCCCAGATGTAGTCGTCGTCTTTCATCGTCATGTTTCCAGGGGCCGGCCGTGGCCGGCCCACCTCTCACGCAGTAGTTTCATCCCCCGATGCAGGTTGACGCGCACCGACGCGGGCGTCAGCCCCGAACGCTCGGCGATTTCGTTGCCGCTCATGCCTTCGACCAGCCGCATCAGCAGCGTCTCGCGGTAGGCCGCTGGCAGCGTGCGGACGATGCCGAGGAGCGCGAAAGTTTCGGTGTCGATCGGATCGCCACCCGGCAGCTCGTCCGGCAACTCCTCCTGCTCGCGCGTCTGCCGCAGGTGATCGGTGGCGCGGTTGCGTGCGATGGTCGCGATCCAGCCGCCGAACGCCGCCGGATCGCGCAGCTCGCGGATGCGCGTGCAGGCGATGAGGAACACGTCCTGGACCAGGTCGTCGACGTCGCGGCGCGGGATCCGGCCGAGCAGGATCGCGTGCACCATGCGCAGGTAGTCGGCGTAGAGCCGGGCGAAGGCGTCCTGATCGCCGGCGGCGGCGGCCCGAATCGTCGCCGCGAGCGCGCCGTCCCGTGCTGTGGTCGTCACGGGATCGCCGGCGGGGAAAACTCGGCCAAATTCGAGCATGTGCTCCATTCTGAGCCCGTCAGAGAAGGAGACGGCCGGAACTAGGGAGATGTTAACGCTCCGAAGCGAACAAGAAGAAACCGCGGAGCATGCAAAGCACGCAGAGAAAAGGTTTTCTCGGCGATCTTTGCGGTCCCGCGGTTTTTTCTTATATCGGTATACTCACCGCATGCCAGACCTTGCCGAGCGACTGCGCGCCCTGCACCGCACGCCGCCGATTCTCGTGCTGCCCAACGCCTGGGACGCGGCCAGCGCGCGACTGGTCGAAGCGGAAGGCTTTCCCGCCATCGCCACGACCAGCGCAGGCGTCGCCGCCGCGCTCGGCTATCCGGACGGCGGCGTCGTGCCGTCGAACGAGATGATCGCGGCGATCTCGCGCATCGCGCGTGCGGTCAAGCTGCCGGTGACCGCAGACATCGAGCACGCCTACGCCGCGACGCCCGATGCGGTGGCTGACGTCGTGCTCCGCGTCATCGCGGCCGGCGCCGTGGGGCTCAACCTCGAAGACTGCGTGCCGGGGGCGACCGACCTCGAGCCGCTCGCGCTGCAGGTCGACAAGATCAAGGCGATCGTCAAATCCGCGAAGAAGGCGGGCGTACGCGTGGTGATCAACGCGCGCACCGACGGCTTCCTCCGGGGCTTCGGCGCGCCCGACGCGCGCCTCGGCGTGGCGATCGAGCGAGGCAAGGCCTTTTTCGAGGCCGGCGCCGATTGCGTGTTCGTCCCGGGCGTGCGGGATGCGGCCACGATCGGCGAGCTCGTGCGCGGCATCGGCGGGCCGGTGAACGTGCTCGCGGTCGACGGCTCCCCCTCGATCCCCCAGCTCGAAGCGCTCGGTGTCGCCCGCGTCAGCCTCGGCTCGGGGCCGATGCGCGCGACGATGATGGTGCTGCGCGACATCGCGCGCGAGCTGAAGACGACGGGCACGTACGCGTCGTTCACCAAACACGCGATGACGTTCGACGACGTCAACGAGCTGATGAAATGACGGGCGTGACGCGGGGCTCGGGCCCTGCGTCGATCGCGCTCGGCTTTCTCGTGAAGTCCGGCTACGCGATCGCGGTGGTGCTGCGCGGTCCCGCCTCCGCCCCCGCCATCGTCGCCCGCCGCATCGTCGAGCTCAGCGATCCCGGCGTCCCCGAAACCCGCCAGCCGTATCACCACGGGTTTTTCAAGCAGGAAGACAATCCGCGCGAGCTGGCGCGGCGCGTGAAGATCGTCAAGCGCTGCGCGAAGCAATCGATCACCGGGCTGCTGAACGAGGAGTGCTTCGCCGGCACGCAATGTTCAGGCGCCGGTCTTGTCGTCGGCAGCGTCATCGACCCGAAGCGGGTCGGCAACCTGCACATCCGCGCGCATGCCAGTGAAGGGCAGCTCTTTCGCACGGTGCTCGAGGAGGCGCTGCGGCCGCACGGCATCGCGTGCGACGTCATCGTCGAGAAGACGATGGCCGGGACGGCGGCGACGCGGCTGCGGCGCTCGAACGCGGCGATCAAGCGGACGGTCGATGGGTTGGGGAAGGCACTGGGCGGCACCTGGCGAGCGGACGAGAAAGCGGCGTGCGCCGCTGCCTGGATGGCGCTGCGATGACGCGGCCGCCGGCTCAGGGCGCGCGCATCACCAGCCGGCGCGAACCGCCAGCCACAGGCCTGCGCCCAGGGCGACGCCGACGCCGACCATCGCCAGGATGCTCGACGTGAAATACGGATAGACCGAGAACGCGATGCCCGCGAGCATGTGCACCCCGCGCTCCTGCTTCTTGCCGTACACGAACAGCACGAACCCGATCCCGCTCGGAATCATCGACAGGAAAAGCCACGCCGGATCGAAGTTCACTGACCGATAATACGCCGGTGCAGATGACGCGCCGCGAGCTCCTGGAAATGGCCGCCCTCCTGACGGTCGCGCCGCCGGGCGATGCGATCGAGCGTCGTGCATCGGACACGATTCGGGCCTACTCGGCAGAGGGGCATCATCGCACCGCGACCGCCGTCGACCGTGCGTCGGCGGACGCGCTGCTCTCCCGCGCGCGCGGGACCGGCGCACGCGCCTCGCTCGAGCGGTTCGAGCTCTCGCGCGTCGATCCGGCCGTCGCCTTCGTGCAGATCCAGGGTCGCCGGATCGAGGGGCTACCGATGTTCGACGGCGCCTTCACTGGAGCCGAGGGCGTCGCCGGGAGGATCGGGCCGATTGACGGCGATCAGCCGATAGCCTGGACGCGCATCGCGCCGAACGGCGAAGCGGCGCTGCGCAGAATGCGCCAGGGGTCGCGGCATTCGGCGATCGTCGCGGTGACGATCGGGGGGAAGCCAGGGCTGTGCCCCGTGAACGCGGGATGGTTCAGCGAGCCGTTCGGGCCGCCGGTGCTCCAGGTCTCCAACGAGCAGCTCGCCGCGGTCGAAGCCGCCTCTTCGGCGGGCGCTGACGGCCGGGTGATCGCGCATGCGACGCGGCGCCCGGCTCAGGCATTCAACGTCGTCGCGGAAATTCCCGGCACCGATCGATCGCTGCCGCCGATCTGCGTGATGACGCCGCGCAGCGGCTGGCATGCCAACGCCTCGGAGCGCGGCGGCGGTCTGGTGTGCTGGCTGGAGACGATGCGGGCGGCGGTCGCGGCGCGACCGCGCCGCACCGTCCGGTTCGTCGCCTCGAGCGGACATGAGATCGGCCATCTCGGCCTGCACGACTACTTGCATCGCAACCCGACCCTGGCGCGCGATGCATTTGCGTGGGTCCACTTCGGCGCGAACATCGGTGCCTCGACCGGCGACGTCGGCATGACGCCATCCGACGATCGCCTGGGGGCCGCCGCGATCCGTGCGCTTGCGCCTCACGGTCTCGACAAGATTCGACAGTCGCAGGCGGCGCAGGTCTCCGGCGAGGCAGCAACGATCAGCGAGAGCGGCGGACGCTTCATCTCGTTCATCGGCGCCAACGCCTGGTTTCACAACCCGGGCGATCTCTGGCCCGACGCGGTGGACGTTCAGGCCGTCGCCCGGTTCGCGCGCGCGACCGCCGATCTCACGCTGCAGCTCGCGAACACGCCGGCGTGATGGGACCGGTGACGCGCAGCGGCGGACCTGTGTGTGTCCGGCGGGCCGACACATCGCGGCCCCTCCCACTCGGCCGCGCGAGGCCGACAGATGTTCCGGCGCCTAGACTGCCCGTGGGCCCTCCAGGGCCGCGCGAGTTCAATTATCATGTCCGCATGAATCGTCTGCTCCTTTCCGCCGCCGTGACCGTCGCCGCCGTCACGCTGATTCCCACGCTCACCGCTCAAACGAAAAGGCCTGGCGCGCCCGCCGTACGCACGTCCTTCACCGTCGTCGAGGCGACGATCCCGGAGATGCAGGCGGCGCTGAAGGCGCGGCGCGTCACGTCGCGAGAGATCGTCCGCCAGTACCTGCAGCGGATCGGGATGTACGAGGACGCGCTGCACGCGGCAATCACGGTGAACCCGAAGGCGCTCGAGATCGCCGACGAGCGCGACCGCGAGCGCGCGGCCGGGAAGATTCGCGGGCCGTTGCACGGCATCCCCATCGCGCTGAAGGACAACGTTCAGACCACGTTCATGCGGACGACCGGAGGCGCGCTCGCGTTCGAGCACCTGGTCCCGCCCTACGACGCGACGCTGACGAAGAACCTCGTCGACGCCGGCGCGATCATCATCGCCAAGACGGGGATGAGCGAGCTCGCCAACTGGGTCGCCGGCGCGCCGACGCCGATGCCCGCCGACTACAACGCAGTCGGCGGCCAGGGCTACAACCCGTACGACCCGCGAAAGGATCCGCGCGAGGCGACGTTCGACGGACGTCCGGCGCTGCAGACCGGCGGCTCGAGCTCCGGCATCGGGACCGCGGCGAACTTCTGGGCCGGCAACGTCGGAAGCGAAACGTCGGGATCGATTCTCAGCCCGTCGAACCAGACCATGCTCGCGGCGATCAAACCGACGGTGGGGCGCATCAGCCGCTACGGCGTGATCCCGATCACCGCGGATCAGGACACCGCCGGCCCGATGGCGAAACGCGTCGCCGACGTGGCGATCATGTTCGGCGCGATGGAAGGCGCAGCGCCCGATCCCAACGATCCGGCGACGCGTCTGTGCACGCCGCCGCCCGGCCGCGACTACACGAAGTTCCTGCGCAGAGAGGGGCTCAAAGGCGCGCGCATCGGCATCCCGCGCGCGTCGTTCTACGACGCCTTCACGCCGCCGGGCGGTGAACCGGCGGCGGCAACGCCGGATGCAGGACGCGGCGGACGAGGCGGACGCGGCGCCGCCGGCGGCGGTGCGGGCGGCGGGCTGAACCCTGATCAGAAAAAGGCGATGGAGGACGCGATCGCGGTCCTCAAGGCGCAGGGCGCGATCATCGTCGATCCGGCGAACATCCCGAGCGTCGTCGATCCCGATTCCAGGAACAATTTTCTCCGCTGGAACACGTGTTCGGGCGTGAACAACGCGAAAGGCAAGGACGAGGACTGCTCAATCGTGTTCAAGTACGGCATGAAGCGCGATTTCAACAACTGGCTGAAGTCGCTCGGCGCGTCGGCGCCGCTGAAGTCACTGACCGAGCTGCGCGAGTGGAACACGAAGCACGCGAACGCCGGCGCGATCAAGTACGGTCAGTCGCTGCTCGACATCTCGGACGAGATGGACGTCGAAAAAGATCGCGCGCGCTACGAGGCGGACCGCGCGAAAGACATCCGGCTGTCGGCCGAGCACGGCATCGACGAGGTGATGAAGGCGGAGCGGCTCGATGCGATCCTCTTCCCTGGCGCCAGCGGCGCCTCGATCGCCGCGAAGCCGGGCTATCCCACGGTGATCGTACCCTTCGCGCTGGTGCCGAACGCGCCGACGCCGGGGTTCCCGTCGGGTTTCAACGCGCAGCCCGGACCGTTCGGCGTCAGCTTCACCGGCATGGCGTGCAGCGAGCCGAAGCTGCTGGAGCTCGCCTACGCGTTCGAACAAGCCACGAAGAAGCGACTACCCCCGCCGGCGGTGCCGTAACGACGAACGGCGATCCGCGAACGACGAACCGCGAACCGCGAACGACGAACGTCGTCAGTCAAGCAACCTGACCGCGTCCGCGCCGTACTGCTGCAGCATGTCCCGCAGCGTGCGGCCCGGTTCGTCTTCGAACCGGTCGCCGAGCGTGGCTTGGTTGATCCGATCGAGCCTGAAGTTGCGGAAGCCCACGCGCATCTCACACCAGGCGGCGAGCGTCCAGGTTTTGCCCCAGAAGAACACGCCGAG
>JAYVYV010000161.1:0-4335 GCA_043783985.1 Acidobacteriota bacterium
TGATCGTCCCGGCGGGGTTCACCGGCGACGGCCTGCCCGTGGGCCTGTCGTTCTTCGGCCCGGCGTTCAGCGAGCCGAGGCTGATCGCGCTCGGATACAGCTTCGAGCAGGCCACGCACGCGCGCCGGCGCCCGGTTCACACGCCGGCCCGGCCCGGCGAATCGATTTCGATTCCGTAGTCGACGCGGTCACTTCTTCGGCACGAGCCGGAGAATTTTCCCGGCGTTCCCGTCGGTGAGGACGTACAGGGCGCCGTCCGGCCCCTCGCCGACGCCGCGGATCCTCGTGTCGAGCTCGGTCAGCAGGCGCTGTTCGGCGATCACGCGGTCGTCCTTCAGCACGAGGCGGACGAGCGACTTTCCCGCCAGAGCCGACACGAACAGGTTGCCCTGCCAGGAGGGAAACAACCTGCCCGTGTAGAACGCGATCCCCGCCGGTGCGATGTCGGGCGTCCAGAAGTACACGGGCTGCTCCATGCCGTCCTGCGCCGTCTTGTCTCCGTTGATCGGCTTCCCGCTGTACTCGCGCCCGTAGCTGATCACCGGGAAGCCGTAGTTCTTCCCGCTCGCGATCACGTTGATCTCGTCGCCGCCGCGCGGGCCGTGCTCGCTGATCCAGAGCATCCCGGTGCGCGGATGGATCGCGACACCCTGCACGTCCCTGACGCCGAGCGCGTAGATCTCGGGGTGCGCGGTCGCGCGGCCGGCGAACGGGTTGCCCTTCGGAATTGATCCGTCCGCGTTGATCCGCAGGATCTTTCCCATGTCGCTGTCGAGTTGCTGCGGCTGCGGCCAGTCGACCGCGTTGATGCCGATCCCCTCGGGAGCCGTCGAGGTGATCAGCAGCGTGCCGTCGGGCGCCTGAATCAGCCGTCCGTTGATCCCTTCTGCGTTCAGCAGCACCGTAAGGCTCTCGAGCTTCCGGTCGTCGGACGACAGCTTCGCGCTCGCCACGAGGAGGACGCCCGGACTGCGCGGGAGCGCTTCCTGATTGGAGCCCTGGGGCAGCACGGTGTAGGTGAGGTAAATGGTGCGATTGGACGTGAAAGCGCGATCCGGACGCACTTCGAACAGACCCTGGCCGTGCGCCCAGAGATCCGGCGGCATCCCCCCGAGCGGCTCCGACACCGTACCGTTCTTCGCGATGATCCTGATGCGGCCGGGACGCTCGCCGACGATGATTCGGCCGCCGGGAAGAAAATCGAAGCAGAACGCGCCTGCCAAACCTTCGGCCACCGTCTCGACGTCGTACGCGGCGGTGTTCGCCGGCCGCGGCGCACGCGTCTGACCCAGCCACTCAGGAATCGGCGCGTACCCATCGGGCGCCGCGCTCCCGTCTTCGGGCCTCTGCGGCCCGGGCGCCTGCGCGGGTGGACGCGGGATTCTTTTGTCGTGCTGGGCCGCCGTCCCGGCGCACGCCACCACCACACACGCCGCGACGATACACCACGACATCCGAGTCATCAGGGCTCCTGGAACCGGCCTCAATATAGCTCGCGCACCGAAGCGATCGTACACGCGTTTCATGTCTCAACGTCGTCATGGGCTGCAGAACTGGCCGCAGCGCCAGAAATCGCGGATACTACGACGTCCCGGCGGGGACCTGGAGGTTGCAGATGCGGAAACTCTCTCTCGTGATGACTGCCGGCGTAATCGCCGTGATCGTGTTGCTCGCGGGCGGCGCTTCGGCGCAGAGCCCGAACCCGCGCTACGGAAAGTGGAAGCTGAAGTCGGAGTCCCCTGCGCCCACCAGCAACGTCATGACCTACGAGCCGCTCGCCAGCGGCAAGGGCATGAAGATCACCATCGATGCGGTGAACAAGGACGGCGTCGCGTCGAAGTGGGGCTACAACACGATGTTCGACGGCAAGGACGAGCCGCTGTACGGCAACCCGGGCACCGACACGGGCTCGGTCCGGATCATCACCGACCGGATCAACGAAATCGTCTACAAGAAGAACGGCAAAATCACGCAGGTGCTCACCAACGTGCTGTCGCCAGACGGCACCACGATCGGCGTCACCTACATGCGGATGAACCCGGAGGGCAAGACCACCGGCGTCACGTTCGCCACGTACGAGAAGATGCCGTAGCAGCCGTGCGGCCAGACGCCGGCGGCGCGTCCGATCGTGTCGCTCGGACCGCTCGTCCCGGTGCGTCGCAGCCGCAGGTGAGCGTAAGATGGCGGCCTTATGAAGAACACGCTCGTCGTCGCGGTGTTCGGGATCCTCGCGGTGGCGCTCGCAGCCGGCGCGCAGCGGCGCGACCCTGCGCCCGCCAGACCGTTCTCCACCGTGGAGGCCACGATTCCGGAGATGCGAGCGGCAATGGCGTCCGGCCGCCTGACCTCGCGCGCGCTCGTCAGCCAGTACCTCGCGCGCCTCGGCCTCTACGAAGATCGGCTGCACGCGGCCATCGTCGTCAACCCGCGCGCCCTCGAAGAGGCCGCCGACCTCGATCGCGAACGCGCGGCCGGCCGCGTGCGCGGGCCGCTGCACGGTATTCCGGTCGCCCTCAAGGACAACATCCACACGACCGGCATGCCGACAACCGGCGGCGCGCTCGCGTTCGCGGGATACGTGCCGCCGTACGAGGCGACGTTGACGAAGAATCTGCGCGATGCCGGCGCGATCATCATCGCGAAGACGGGCCTGACCGAGCTCGCCAACTGGGTGGCCGGCGCGCCGAACCCGATGCCTGGCAACTACAACGCCGTCGGCGGCTTCGGGTTCAATCCATACGATCCGAGACCCGATCCGCGCGACGCGACGTTCGACGGACGGCCCGCGCTGCAGACCGGCGGATCGAGCTCGGGCATCGGCACCGCGGCCAGTCTGTGGGCCGCCAACGTCGGCACCGACACGGGCGGCTCCGTCATCAGCCCGGCCAACGCAACCATGCTGGTCGGCATCCGTCCCACCATCGGCCGCATCAGCCGCTACGGCGTGATTCCGATCACCGCGGATCACGACACGGCGGGACCGATGGCGCGCTCCGTCACCGATGCCGCGATCATGCTCGGCGCGCTCGAGAGCCCCAGGCCCGATCCCAACGACCCGGCGACGGCGGCGTGCACACCGCCGCCGGGACGCGACTACACGGCGTTCCTGAACGCGAACGCGCTGAAGGGCGCGCGCATCGGGATCCCGCGCGCGTATTACTACGATCGGATCACGCTGACCGGCGATCGGTCCGACCGTCCCGAAGGGATCGGCACGACGACGACGATTACGGCCGGGAGGGGCGGCCTCAACGCCGCGCAGGCGAGCGTGATGGCCGAGGCAATCGCCGTGCTGAAGCAGCAGGGCGCCATCGTCGTCGATCCCGCCGACGTCCCGAGTCTGGCGGCGAAAGATCCGGCGGACAATTTCGCGGCGTGGGACTTCTGCGCGGGAGCGGATCAAGCCAGAGGCAAGGACGCCGATTGCTCGGTGAACTTCAAGTACGGGATGAAGCGCGACTTCAACCTGTGGCTCAGGAGCCTCGGCCCATCGGCGCCGGTGAAGACGCTGACCGAGCTGCGGCAGTGGAACCTCGCGCACGCGAAGGCGAACGCGATCAAGTTCGGGCAGTCGCGCCTCGACATCTCGGACGAGATGGAGCTCGAGGCGGACCGCGCCCGCAACGACGCCGATCACAGAAAGGACTGGCTCCTCAGCCGCGAGCGGGGCATCGACGGCGTGCTGAAGGCGAATAATCTCGACGCGATCCTCACGCCCGGCGGCGCCGGCGCCGGTCTCGCCGCACGGTCCGGCTACCCGATCATCGTCGTTCCGTTCGGGATGATCCCGAACGCGCCGAGCCCCGCGTTCCCCGCGGGCTTCCAGGCGAGTCCGGCGCCGTTCGGCGTTGGCTTCACCGGGACGGCATGCAGCGAGCCGCGCCTCATCGAGCTCGCGTTCGCGTTCGAGCAGGCGACGAAGCGTCGCGTACCGCCGCCGTCGACGCCGTAGGTTCGCATGATCGCGGTGTTCCTGCTCGCACTGGCCGCTGTCGGGCTGGCGGAGCCGCCGCCCGCACAGAGGACCCCAGACATCCATTTCGCGGTCACGCCGCAGCCGCTCGCCGACGCCATGCTCACGCTCGCGCGCGTCACGAAAGACGATGTGGTCTACGACCTGGGATCGGGCGACGGTCGGATCGTGGTGCTCGCGGCGCAGAAGTACGGCGCGCGGGGCGTGGGAGTCGAGATCGATCGCCGTCTGGTGGAGACCTCGCGGGCCGTGGCGCGCGAAGGCGAGGTCGCCGATCGCGTCAGCTTCGTCGAAGGCGATTTGTTCACCGCCGACATCTCGAAGGCGACCGTCGTCACGCTCTGGTTATCGACACCCGTCAA
>JAYVYV010000162.1:0-4323 GCA_043783985.1 Acidobacteriota bacterium
CTGGCAGCAGCGCCTGGCGCCGGCGGCGGGCATGGACCCGATTCAGCAGAAGATGACGATGCTGATGCCGGTGTTCTTCACGTTCCTGTTCCTGTGGTATCCGTCAGGCGTGGCGCTCTACTGGCTCATCAACAACGTCTTCGCGATCGGCCAGCAGTACACGACCAATTACATGATCGGCCCGCCGAAGGTCCGTGCCGCCATGTCGGGCGGCACGGCGACGGAGCGGCGGATGAAACGGGTCGGCGGCGGAAAAACCGACGCGGCCGCGCGCGAGACCCCCTAGCACGAGCGACACCCATGCCTACAGCGCCTATTGTCGATTTCCTGAACCGCGTTGTCACCGCCTTCGGCATCACCGCGACGGTCGAGGTCGAGGAGACCGCCGACGGACCGCGGTTCAACCTCGCCGGCGAGGACGCCGAGCTGCTGGTGCGGCACCGCGGCGAGCCGCTGAAGGCGCTGCAGCAGATCGTCGACTCCTGCTATGGCCGTTCGCTCGACGGCGAGAAGCGCGTGTTCGTGGACGCGCTCGAGTACCGCAAGGGAAAAGATGTCGAGCTGCGAAACATGGCGAAGTTCCTTGCCGCCAAGGCGAAGGACTCCGGGATGGATCAGCAGCTCGGGCCGTTGAATCCGTACGAGCGCCGCATCGTGCACATGGCGGTCGCCGAGGTGCCGGGCGCGACGACCGAGAGCGTCGGCGACGCGTTCTCGAAGACGGTGATGATCTCGGCTCGCAAGTAGTGTTGTTTTACCGCGAAGCACGCTGAGAACGCAGAGAAATATCTTCTCAGCGATCTTTGCGGTCTCCGCGGTTGCTTCTGAGCGTCGTGTTTTCAACCACCGACACCATCGTCGCCATCGCGACCCCGCCCGGCCGCGGCGGGATCGGTGTCGTTCGGCTGAGCGGTCCCGAGGCGCACGCGATCGCGCAGGCGCTCATCACACACACCGGTCCTCTTCAACCGCGGCACGCGACGTTTACCAGAGTCCGGCTGAAGCCGGACACTCCGGAAGCCGGCGCGGCCGGCCCGGCGCGTGTTCCGGGAGTGTCCCGTTTTGGCCGGACCGGAGAAGAGCCGGAGGATCCGGGCGTCTCCGGGTTCATCCGGCCCGTGATCGACGCGATCGATCAGGCGGTGGCGACCTATTTCCCGGCCCCCGCTTCCTATACCGGCGAGGAGGTCGTGGAGTTGAGCGCGCATGGAAGCCCCGTGGTGCTGCGGGCGATCGTGAGCGCGGCGATCGCGCGCGGCGCGCGGCTGGCCGAGCCGGGGGAGTTCACGCTGCGGGCGTTTCTGAACGGCCGGATCGATCTGATGCAGGCCGAAGCGGTGAAGGATCTCATCGACGCGGCGACCCCGCTGCAGGCGCGCGCGGCGTTCGATCAGCTCGACGGCACGCTGACGCGCGCGATCGCGGGCATCGACGCGACGCTGTTCGATCTCATCGCGCGGCTCGAGGCGTCGGTCGACTTTCCGGACGAGGGCTATCACTTCGTCGAGCCGGGCGCGCTGGCGCAGGCCATCGACGGGCTGATCGAGCGATCCTCGGCGCTGGTCGGCGACGCGCGGCGCGGGCGTCTCATCCGCGAAGGTCTCCAGATCGCCATCGTCGGCGAGCCCAACGTCGGCAAGTCGAGCGTGTTCAACGCGCTCGCCGGCGCGGCGCGGGCCATCGTGACGGAGGTCGCCGGCACCACGCGCGATCTGGTGACGGAGGTGGTCGACATCGAGGGGCTCCGCGTGACCCTCGTGGACACGGCGGGGCTGCGCGACACGGACGACCTGGTGGAGCGGGAAGGCGTCTCGCGCGCGCGGCAGGCGGTGGCGGTGGCGGATCTGGTGCTCAGGGTGGAGGATCGATCGCGTCCGCGGCAGCGACAAGATGTCCTGTCAAACAAAGAACTTTGTGTGGCAAATAAATCAGACCTCCCGGCGGCGTGGAGCGACGAGCAGGCGGTGGCGGTGTCGGCGGCGACGGGCGAAGGGCTCGACCGGTTGCGGCAGCTGATCGGCGCCGCCCTCGACGTGGATGCGCTGCGCGATCGTCCGGCGATGACCAACGTGCGGCACATCGCGCTCGTCGATCGCGCGCACGACGCACTCGTCCGCGCGCGGGCAGCGGCGCGTGCGGAGGGCGGCTCGCTGCCGGAGGAATTCGTGCTCGCGGATCTCGCGGAGGCGCGCGCCGCGTTCGAGGAAATCAGCGGACGCCGGGCGCCGGACGATCTGCTCGAACATATTTTCTCGAAGTTCTGCATCGGCAAATGACGATCGGGTTTCTTCTGATCGTTGGGGTGACATGAAAAACAGCTTCGACGTCATCGTCGTCGGCGCGGGGCACGCGGGGTGCGAGGCGGCGTACGCCGCGGCGCGCCTGGGCGCGCGCGTCGGGCTCTGCACGCTGACGAAGGACACCGTCGCGCACATGCCGTGCAACCCGGCCATCGGCGGGACGGCGAAGGGTCATCTGGTCCGCGAGATCGATGCGCTCGGCGGCCTCATGGGGCGGGCGATCGACGCCACCGGCATTCAGTTCAAGCTGCTCAATCGCAGCCGCGGCCCCGCCGTCTGGTCGCCTCGCGCGCAGGCGGACAAGAAAATCTACGGCCAGTGGGTGAAGGCGGCGCTCGAGGTGGAGCCGAACATCGAGTGGCTGATCGGCAGGGCGGGCGGGATTCTCGTGGAGCACGGACGCGTCTCGGGGCTGGCGTTCGAAGACGGCGACGCGTACGGCTGCCGGGCGCTCGTGATCACGACCGGGACGTTTCTCAACGGCCTCGTCCACATCGGACCGGAGCAGCATCAGGCCGGTCGGGCCGGCGAACCGCCGTCGCGCGATCTGGCGGAATCGCTGAAGTCGTTCGGGTTCGAATGGGGACGGCTGAAGACCGGCACGCCTCCGCGTCTGGATCGCGACAGCATCGATTTCACCCGCAACGTGGAGGACGGCCGGTTCCTCGTCGAGCGCGGCGACTCCCCGCCGGTGCCGTTTTCGTTTCTATCCGGTCCCATCGAGCGCGCGCAGACCGACTGCCATCTCCTCCACACCAACGATCGCGTACGCGATCTCGTGCGTGCGAACCTCGCTCGCTCGCCGCTGTTCAACGGGCAGATCCGCGGCATCGGGCCGCGCTACTGCCCGTCGCTTGAGGACAAGATCGTCCGCTTCCCCGACAAGGAACGGCACCAGATTTTTCTCGAGCCCGAGGGCGTCGACGCGCGCGAGATTTACGTCAACGGCTTTTCGATGTCGCTGCCGCGCGACGTGCAGGCGGATCTGGTGCACGCGCTGCCCGGGCTCGAGGACGCCGTACTGCTGCGTCCTGGCTACGCCGTCGAGTACGACTTCATCCAGCCTACGGAGCTCACGCGTCGGCTCGAAACGAAACGCATCGCCGGCCTCTTTCTCGCGGGGCAGATCAACGGCACGTCGGGATACGAGGAAGCCGCGGCGCAGGGGCTCGTCGCCGGCGCGAACGCGGCGCTCACCAGACTCGGAAGCAACCGCGGAGATCGCAAAGATCGCGGAGAAAAATCGCTCTCAGCGACCTCTGCGTTCTCGGCGGTTGCTTCCGATCGGGACGGCTTGGAGTTGCGCCGGGACGAAGCGTATATCGGCGTCCTCGTCGACGACCTGATCACCAAGGGCTGCCTCGAGCCGTATCGCATGTTCACGTCGCGAGCCGAGCATCGCCTGCTGCTTCGAATCGACAACGCCGACCTCCGGCTCACGCCACGCGGACGCCAGATCGGCCTTGTGGACGACGAGCGGTGGGTTCGGTTTCTGAGCCGCCGGGGACGGTTCGAGCGGAACATCGAAATGCTGGAAACAACGCTCGTGCGCACACCGTCCGGCGACCGCGTGCCTGCCAGCCAGTTGCTGCGTCAGCCGGAGGTCCGCCTCGCCAATCTGGTTTCCGGACAGCGGCTTCCCCTCTTCGAGCGCGATTCCGGCGACGCCACGCTCGACATGGCGAGCGCCGAGACCGCTGTGAAGTACGCCGGCTATCTCCGGCGTCAGGAGAGCGAGATCGCGCGCGGCCGCAAGGACGAGGGGCGCCGGATCCCGACGGACTTTCCTTTTGCCCGCGTCCCCGGGCTCTCTCGCGAGGTGGTTCAGCGCCTCACTCAGGTCCGGCCGGATACGCTCGGCCAGGCGCTGCGTATCCCCGGCGTGACGCCGGCGGCCGTAGCGGTGCTCGGCGCGTTCGTCGGTCGGCTCTCCAGTGGTATGACTCCGAACGGACGATGAACGCGGAGACGGCGCGCGTCGCGACGTATTCTTCGGTTTTGCGGCCTTTGCGAGCATTGCGAT
>JAYVYV010000163.1:0-11701 GCA_043783985.1 Acidobacteriota bacterium
GCGTGAGCCAGGCTTCGCAACCCGTCCCCGTCTTGACCGGCGTCTTCAGCGCCATGATCGGGCACGGTTCGACGAACGGCTGCGTCGCGATCGGCGTGACCGCGACGCCGTTGGTGGTGGAGGTCTGGGCGAGAATGCGACCGGCAGGCCCGAACGCCGCCGCGCCGCCAATCAGTCCCAGCCGGAGCATCTCTCGTCTTGTCAACATTGCGATCCTCTTGAGAAGGCGGGGGCGCCGGGCCCCCGCCGTTGATTACTGCGTGCGAGCGATTACTTGACCGACACCGGCAGCGTCGCGATGCCGCCGAGGCTCGACCGCACCGTGACGGTGGCGGGCATCGGGTTGACACCGACCTGACGATACGAGCGATCCGTGAGCGGTGCGGGCACGCCTGGCGCAATCGCCAGCGCCGCTCCCATGTCGCCGAAGCCTTCCAGCGTCAGCACGGCTGCGGCGTTGGTCGTCGTCGCGGTCACCGTCAGCTGCGATCGAATGATGCGGAACGTCGCGGACGTGATCGTCACCGTGTCGGTCGGCGTCGGATTCGCGACCACATCCACCTTCACGGGGCGGCTCGTCGACGACAGGTTGCCGTTGCTCACCGTCAGGGTGAAATACAACGTGGTCGGAACAGCCGGCGCCGTGAATGTCGGCGTCGGGCTGAACGCGCTGCTCAGCGTGACGGTAGGGGGGACCAGAGCGTTCCCGCTGGCGTCGGTGTTCTTCCAGACGAAGCTGAGCGGCAGCGGAGTCGGCTGCGTCGTGTCTTTGCTGTTGAGGCCGTCGAGCATCACTTTGGTGGACGGCGCCACGCTCTGGTCGATCCCCGCATCGACGATCGGGTAGAACGCCGCCGTGCCGGCCGGCCCCGAGCAGATCGGCGTCGGCGGCGCCGACGCACCCGGCCATGGCGAGAGCTGGCCCAGGACGCCCGGCGCGCCGGGGCCTGGATACGGCCCGGACCCGCTGGTCAGGAACGGGAAGTCCTGGAAGTTGTTCGGCACCTGCGGATTCCCGATCCCGAGCGCCTCGGGGAAGAGGAAGTCGAAGTTCGGCGCGGTGTAGAAGCCGGCCAGCAGCCCGCTCGGCGTTCCAGGGACGCCGCCCGGCGTCGCGGCGGTGAACGATAAGGGATCGTAGTAGATTCCGTTCTCGCTGATGGCCGTGAGCATCCGCGAAGGCGGCAGGAACGGCTTTTCCTGCGTCGGACGCCACCGCCACCGACCCAACACCGCGATGTTGTCCACGCCGAGCGTCGCGTAGTACCGCAGCGATTGGGCGCCCGTGCACGCGTCCACGTCGGTCGCGAACAGACTGATGTAGCTGGTCGGGTCGGTCGTGAAGCCCTCGATGCGCGTCCGGACCGTCGCCTCCTGCGGCAGGTTCGGGTTCGGCGCGCCGGCGACGCCGAGGAGCATCACCTCGATCACGGTATACACCGGCTGCGTCCCTGGCGCGGTGAGCAGCCCGACGTTGTTGACGATGCCCCACGCGTTGACGTAGATCCCCTGTTTGCCGGTCAACGGGTCGATCACCGGCGCGCCGAGGGCGTCGACTTCGGCGGTCAGGTTGCCGTTGTAGTCGACGTAGTCGCCCACTTCGAACGGCGCCATCAGCAGCGGGTTGGTGCCGGTCGGCGCGCTGCCGTCGAATGGCAACGCATCCATCGTGAAGATGGTCCGGTAATTGCCGTCCGTGCCTTTCGGACGATTCACCTGCGGGCACTTCGGATCGTCACTCAACGCCGGATTCGTCCGCGGCAGGCACATCGGATACCCGGTTTCGGATCGGATCGTCGGGTTGTCCTCGTCGATCGTGAACCGATCGTCGATGTGGCTCGCGGGCCCGAACTTCCCGATAGGGTCGTTGATGCGGACGCGCGCGCCGGTGGCGCCGTTGCCGATGATGCCGCCCACGCGCATCTCGCCCTTCGTGTAGTCGATGAAGTTGATGAACCCGGCGCCCGAGTTGAGCGACTGCTGCGACATGAACATCAGGCCGGCGATGTAGGTGTCGCCCACCCGGTTGCCTTGGACGTGCACCTCGTAGGTGGTCAGCGGTGTCGGCACATCGGCCATCGCCAGCCCGGACTGCGTCGGCCCGTAGGGCGCCGGCGCCAGCGTGAACACTTCCTGCCACGTCAGCGCGAACGCCGGCATCTGCAGGAGCGTGTTTTTGGGAACGGTGACCACCGTGCCGTTCACGGTAATCGTGCCGCCGCCCGAGAAGGTATCGGTCACCGAGGGATTCACCGTCGCGGCTTCGATGAAGCCGACGATGTCGAATGGCGATACCGTTTGGAGCGAGGTCACCTGCGCCTGGGGGCCGACGCTCGCCCAGCCCAGCAGGCCGATGATCAGAGTCAGGATCAGGCCGCGTCGTCTCGATCGCATCACAAAGCTCTCCTTCGCGCTGCCGCGCGACTAACATCCAGGTCGTAGGGAAGGAGGGCGCGCCGACTGGCGCAACCCTCCAGACGCGCGTCGTTACGGCTTCGGCACGAACGGTAGAATCGGCGAGCTGAGGCCGGCCGCGCCGACCGCAGGAATGTTCCGGAACTGGTCGATGGCCCGGCCGTTAATCGACGTCACCGTGCTGTTGTCGCCGACGGCGCCGTTGGGAATAATCAGCCCCGGGTGATCGAACGGTGCCCGCTCGTATCGCACCCGGTCGTCGGTCAAACTCTTCAGGAACGCGACAAGCTCGGCCTTCTCCGCGGGGGTGAGCCCGATCCGGAACACGTCCGTGTCGAAGTTGCTCGAGTTGCGGCCGAAAGCGCTCGTGTCGCCGGTGCTCGTGGTGCGCACGTTGCCGCCGCGGCTGTAGAAGTCGATCACCTGCTCGAGCGTGGCGTAGCCGCCGTTGTGGAAGTAGGGACCGGTCAGTTCCACGTTGCGCAGCCCTGGCGCCTTGAACGAGCCGTCTACCGCCGTCCGGAAGTTTCTGTCGTAGACGACCGCGCAGCCTTCAACCGCCTGGAACACGCAGGGGTTCAGGCTGTGCGTCCACGCATCCGGCGCGCCGTCCGGCACTTTGTTCAGCTGGTTCTTGAGCTGGCGCGTGAACGACAGCGGCATGCCCCACTTATCGTTGCCGCCGACGCCGAGGTCGTTGAGGGTCGGGACGACGCCGATGTTGTAGAAGCCGTTGTCGTAGAGCGCCGACTGACGGTCGCCCATCTGCATGTGCTCGATCGGGCCGTCGCCGCCGAACGAGGCGACGCCGGAGCCGAGGACCATGCGCGTCGAGGCGCCCGTGAACTCCGCCCCTTTGTGGCAGTTCACGCAGCGGCCGCGCTCGCTGCTGAAGATCGCCAGACCCCGCTTCTCCTGGTCGGTGAGCGCCCCGCTATTGCCCGCGGCGTACCGATCGAACCGGCTGTCGTCGGAAATGAGCGTGGCTTCGTACATCTGAATCGCCAGACCCCAGAACAGCGAGAAATTCGCTTCCATCTGCGTGTGCGTGTCGCCCAACGGCAGCTCTTTGCTGATCGAGGACGCCTGGTAGACCTTGGTCGGCACCGCCCAGTACTCAGGCGCGAACGCTTTCTGGATCAGCGCCGTGTAGGTGGTGTTGAGCCCGAAGCCGATGGCATTGCGGTACGGTCCGAGCACGCTGTCGGTCGCCGACACCTGCTGATACAGCAGCGGACGCGACGCGAGCATCTTGTGCCCGATGTCGGCGAAGGTGCGGCCGGCCGAGGACATCTCGAAGCCGCTCAGGGCCGGTCCAACCGCCTGCGACGCAGCGCTCGAATAGAGAAGACGCACCTTGGCTTTGACGGCGCGCTCGGTGTTGACACCCTTCGAGTTGATGTACCACTCGTCCACCCAGACCCCGGCGTCCTTGTCGTGCGGGCCGAACGGCGTCACCCCGTTGAACACGCTGTTGGCGCGGCCATCCCAGAAGTTGCGGTAGTTCAGCGCCGCGTTGATGACGGTCGGCGTGTTGCGCGGCTCGACGCGACGCGTCTCGACGTTGCCGACCATGAACACGCCGTCCGGGGCGAGCGTGTTCTTCTCGAAGATGGACAGCGTGCTGCCGTAGGTGGACGAATACACGCCCGCCGACGAGACGACGTCGTTGGTGGTGTAGAGCACGTTGGACTCACGGTCGGCCGGATTCGACAGCTGGTGGAACGGGAAGTCGCCCGTCCGCAGCGTGTAGTTCGGGCCGCCCTTGTTGGCCGTCGCCACCGAATCGAACTTGGTCGCGACACAGCTCGGGTCCGGGGGCGGGTTGGTCGCGCTGAAGGGCGCCTTGTTCCCGCAGGTCGGATACCCAGCCATGTGGTTCAAGTCCGGGTTGATCTGGTTCTTGACCCGGTCGTCGGCGCCGGCGTGGAAGTGGCAGCTCGCGCAGGCGAGCACGTTGTCGCTGGACGCCTGCATGTCCCAGAACAGCGCCTTGCCGAGCACGATCGCGGCCCGCTTGTCCACGATGAAGTCGCTCAGCATGGGCGGTTCAACCACCGTTATCCCCGTGAGCGAGGACAGCGGGACGATGGGTCGCGGGATGGTCTGGGCGCGCACGGCCACGATGGCGAACGCGCCCACGTATACGGCCGTCGCCGCGGCGACGATCCTGGCGGTCTTCGATCCGGTACGCATGAACGATCTCTCCTTGTTCGCCGTCTTGCCAGCCGGTTGGCGATCCCGGCCCAGAGGTTTCACAGTCTTCATGAGGTCTCTCCTACTGAACCGTGACCGAGAGGGTTACCGGAACGTTGGTGTTCCCCGCTCCGTCGATCGCGGTCACCGTCAGCACGTAGATGCCGGCCGCGGGCTTCGGCACGGTGACGCTGAACGTCGAACCGCCCACCGTCGTCGGCCCCGTCGTCACCGTCGTCACGCCGTTGAAGAGGAAGCTGACGCGCGTCACCTTGACGTTGTCCGTGGCGACGGCCGACAAGGTCACCGCGGTCGCCGTGGCGGGCACAGGCGACACCGGGCTCGTGGCCAGGGCGGAGACGACCGGCGCCGTCGTGTCGCAGGGCAGAATCGCCGGCACGGTCTGACCGGGCCACGGGCTGAGCTGACCGGCGACGCCCAGGTTCGCGCCCGTGTCGAACGCCGCGCGCGGGCCCGAGCCCTGCGCCAGGAACGCCATCGTCTCGAAGTTCATCGGCACCTTCGGATTGCCGATGCCGCGGTTTTCGGGACCGCCGAATTCGAAGATCGGCGCGGTGTACTCGCCCGCGCTGAGGCCGTTCAACGTCGTGGCGTTGCCGTTCAGGCTGAACGCGTGCAGTTCGCGCGTGGGCGGCAGGAACGGGAACCCTTTCAGGTTGAAGAGCGGCGCGGCCGGGCGGAAGCGCCAGCGGCCGGCGACCGCGCCGTTGGGCGGACCCGGATCCACGGCCTGGAACGCCCAGAGGCGGTCGGTCTCGAACCCGTTGCACGCGTCGACGTCGATGCCGTTGATCGAAATCGCCGTCGAGATGTCGGTGGTGAAGCCTTCGACGACGGTCCGCTTCGCGCCTTCCTGCGCGAGCGTCACGTCGTTGTTCGGTCCGATGCCCATCACCATGACGTCGATGGCGACGTACGCCGGCAGCGTGCCCGGCGTCGTGAAGATGCCGACGCTGGCGTCGATGCCCCACACGGAGACGTAGTGGCCGACGAGGTCGGCGACAAGCGGACCTTTCGCCGTGATGTAATCGCCGACCTTGAACGGCGCCATGCGCCACGGGTCGCCGCCGAGCGGCACGGGACGCGTGGCCGGGCTCGCCTGTTCGGTCAATGTCGGGGCCGGCGCCGGCGGCATGATGAAGATCTGCTTCGGCCGCCCCGTCGTGTCGATCGGGCGGTTGCCGTTCGGGCAGAGCGGATCGTCGCCGGCCGCCGGATCCACGCGCGGGATGCACATCGGATAGGCGGTTTCGGTCTTGATCGTCGGATTGTCCTCGTCGATCGTGAAGCGGGCGTCGTGCGTCATCACGCGGCCGAAACGGCCGATCGGATCGTTGATGCGCACGCGCGTGCCGGTGGGCGTGTTGAGCGTCCCGCCCATGTACAGCTCGCCGGTCGTGTAGTCGATGAAGTTGATGTAGCCCTGATGCCCCATCAGCGACAGCTGGTCCAGGAAGATCAGACCGGCGACGTAGGTGCCCGCCGGAAAGCCGGCCTGCGCCTGTTCGATCCGGTTGCCCTGGACGCCCACTTCAAACGTCGTGAGCGGCTTGGGGAGGTCGTTGAGCGCCATCCCCGTCTGCGTCGGGCCGTAGGGTGCGGGCGCCAGCGTGAAGAGCTCCGCCCACGTCAGCGACGTGGCGGGCATCTGGAAAATCGTGTTGCGCGGAACGACCACCAGGTGGTTGTTCAGCGTGATGGTGCCGCCCCGGAACGGATCGCTGCCGGCATCGAGCGTCGCGCTCTGGATGAAGCCGGTCATCTCGAAGGGCGACCCGACCGGCTGCAGCGGTAGCTGTGCGTGCACGCTGGTGCGCCACGACGTTGCGGTCACGAGGGCCGCCGTCAGCGCGAGCGCCGCGCCCCACCGCGTGAGTGACATTCCCTGTCGTCTGATCAACATCCTCTTCTCCTCGCGTGCAGATTGCGGCTGACGTTCACGGGCGTCGAAGACACACCTATCGTTCACGCGCATAATTCCTCGCTCCATGCGATGTGTCGCCGGACTACAAAATGTGGGTGCGCTACGGTGTTACAAGTCGCGCGCTGGTCTTAGAGCAAAGGCACAGCCAGATCGATCCGGCGTTCGGCGCGGGGTGTCCGAAACATGCGCGGGCGCATGACTTTGCTGGCGTTTCTGTGCGGTAGTGGCACGCGATCCGGACGGCCCGGCGCTCGTGCGAATTGGATCGCGGCGTACACGCGGACAGCATGCGATTCAAAAAAGTCCGACGTGAGGCTGACTATGCGGGGATGCGTGCCGGGCGGGCGGGGTCGAACGATTGAAGCCGCGTGGGACGCAGAGCGGCCCGCGCAGGAGTGTCGGTTACGGAGGGCCCAGACGGTCGTACTGCCGGCGATTCGCGTCCGCCCACGCCGCCAGGCGCTGCCGCAGCCGCGCGCAACGCGCCGGCTGTCCCGCCGCGAGATTCCGCCGTTCGGTGGGGTCCCGGTCCAGGTCGTACAGCTCCTCGACGCCTGCCCGCAGGTCGAAGATGTACTTCCAGTTTTCGTCTCGCACCCCGAGCGTGAAGCGATCCTCGGCCACGTAGAAGTACGCGCGCGGCGGGCGCCCTGTGTCGAAGAGGCTGCGCCCCTGCCAGTCCGGGGCGGCCTGAAGGCCCGCCAGATCCGCGATCGTCGGCGCCAGGTCGACGTGGCTGCCGATCGTCGCGGATCGCGCGGCCGCCGTGTACAGGCGCGGATACCAGATCAGCAGCGGTACGTTGACGTCTTCCTCGTACACGGTCCGTCCCTGCATGTAGCTGTCGTGCGGATCGCCGAACGCCTGGCCGTGATCGCCGGTGACGACGATCAGGGTGTCCTGCTCGAGCCCCGCGCGGCGGATCGTCTCGAACAGCCGTTCGAGATGGCGATCGGTTTCGTGCAGCACGTTCAGATAGCGGTTCAGGCCGTAGGCGTCGGTGACCGGTTCGCGGACGAACTCGAGCAGCGGGACGCCGGGCGTCGGCTCGTAGGGATGGTGCGTCTGCTGGGTCCACGCCATCACGAAAAACGGACGCGCAGGGTCCTGTTCGATGAACCGGATCACGCCGTCCACCGCGCAGCGATCCTCCATGCCCCAGGACGAGATCAGCGTCGGGCACGGCAGCTGATGGTCGTCCAGCACCTCGCCGAAGCCGCGACGATCGAGAAACGTGCGCCAGTCGGCCCAGGCCAGATCGCTCGGCGTGACGAACGCCGTGCGGTAACCGCGATCGCGAAACACCGACGCGATCGACGTGCCCGGCAGCCCGGGATACTCCTCGGTCAGATCGCGGAAATCGAGCTTGGGGAAGGTCGACAGCAGCATCGAGCCGAGCGAGTTCGAGCTGCGCCCGATGTGCGCGTAGAAGTTGTCGAAGACGACACCGCGCGCCGACTCGGCCTGGAGGTGCGGCGTCGAGTCGTACGGACCGCGGTTCAGGCCGGCCCACCGCGCCGCCACCGATTCGAGCACGACAAGGACCACGTTCGGCGGACGCCGCGCCTCGCCGCCGCGGATCCGACGCGGCCGGGGGCCATGAGGCGGCAGGAAATCGGCGAGGTCGCCGGCACGGAACGGGCCGGACATTCGGACGGGGCTTTCGCCGGCCACCGCCTGCCACCACGACCACACGAACACCCACTCCGCGTTCGCGGCGACCTGACGATCCCGACGGGTCGTCCACTCCCGGGCGAACGACAGCTGTCCACCCACCACCCACACGACGAGGAGCGCAAGCGCGACGCCGCGGGGACGCCACCCGGGACCGGCGGCGGGCGGGACCAGGCGGAGCGTGCCGGCCACGAGGGCGATATAAAGGAGCGGCACCCCGGCCAGCGCGACGAGCGCGGACCGCGACACCTGGGCCGCGACCGACGAGCGCAGCATGTGGACGTCGCCCACCAGCGCGAGCAGCGGATAGGTCAGAAACCCGCCGAACACGCCGAAGAAGAAGACGCTGGCCAGCGCGTAGAGGCAGGCCGCCGCCCCCACCACCATGACCACCTGGGCGACTACGTGTGTGAGGCGAGGTCGATCGCCCGAAAGCAGGACCGCCGCGCGTCCGCCCACCCACAGAACGGCGGCGAACAGCACGTCGGCAAACGACACGGCGGCGAGGTCGCGGACGTAGTCCCAGGCGGCGACCGGCGTAGGCCCGGCCGGCGTCCCCAGGTAGAACGCCTTGATCGCGACCAGCACGGTCGCGAGCCAGACGGCGGCCCAGAACAGGCGCCGGCGCGCCTTCACTTCTTCGTCGCGATGGGCAGGTCGTCGCGGCCGCCCCACTCCTCCCAGGCGCCGTAGTAGTTGCGCAGCTTGTCGTAGCCGATCAGGTGCAGGGCAAACAGGTCCACCGACGCGCGCATCCCGACCTGGCAATACGCGATCACGTCCTGCGAGGGCACGATCCCGCGCTCCTCGTAGATCTTCTTCAGCTCCTCGGCCGGCTTGAACGTCTTCTTCTGGGTGTCGAGCAGCTCTTCCCAGTAGACCGGAATCGACGAGGGAATGAAGCCGCCGCGCTTGATGCCGCGCAGATCCTTGCCTTCGATCTCCGCCGTCGTGCGGGCGTCGATGATCTTCACACCCGGCTTGTCGATGGCGCCGACAAGGTCGCTCGCCGTCGCGACCCATTGGGGCTGCGGATGCGTGGTGAACCGCGCCGCGGCCGGAACCGGCGTCACCGTCGAGCCCGCACGCTGCTCCGCCGTCCATTTGACCCACCCGCCGTTCATCAACGCGACGTTCGGGTGGCCGTAATAATTCAGGATCCACCAGAGGCGCGCGGCATAGATGCCGCCGCGCTCGTCGTACGCCACCACGCGCGTCGCGTCGCCGATGCCGAGCGTCGCCATCATCGCTTCGAAGGCCTCGGGCGTCGGCAGGAACGTCGGCGGCGCCTTCGCGTCGCGGATGGCCACCGGCGACAGGTAGACGGCGCCGGGCACGTGGCCGTCGGCGTACCCGGCCTGGCGCATGTCGACGATGCGGACGTTGGCGTCGGCGGCGTGGGCCGCCACCCAGTCGGTGTCGACGAGCTGATCGGGGTGCGCGTAGGTGATGGCAAGCACGGCGAGGATGGCCAGCATGAGCAAAGTTTAGCCCATGCCGCGGCGGGTTTCCCTTTAGAGTGGAAGATGTGAACGACATGACTTTGAGCGGCGTCTCCGTGCTGGTGGCTGGGGCGGGCCTCGCGGGGCTCGCCGCGGCCCGCGACCTGGTCGCGCTGGGAGCCACCGTGACGGTGATCGACGTCCGCGACCGCGTCGGCGGACGCGTCTGGACGATCCGCGACGGCTTCGCCGAGGGGCAGCACGCCGAGGCCGGCGGCGACTTGATCGACGACGAGCAGCACGCGATCCGCGAGCTCGCGAGCGAGCTCGGGCTCAAGCTGACGCGGATTCTCAAGGGCGGCTTCGGCTACGTCCGCCCCGACCAGGCCGGCCGCGCGAAGATCGTCACGCGGAATGCGAAACGCGGCTGGGAGCGGCTGGCCGGCGAGTTGAGCGCGCTCACCCGGCCGTACAACCTCGCCGAGCGCCGGTGGGACTCGCCGATCACCGCCGACCTTGCGCGGCGCTCCGTGGCGGCGTGGCTCGATCACGCGAAGGCCGACGCCGAGCTGCGGGCGACCGCGACCGGCCTTCGCGGCTTCTTCCTGGCCGATCCCGACGAGCTGTCGCTCGTCGCGCTGGTCGATCAGTTTGCCGAGAGCGACCCTCCCGCGCCGGGCGCGATGTACCGCATCGAGGGCGGCAACGATCGTCTGGCGGCGGCGCTCGCCGAACCGCTCGGCGATCGCCTCCATCTCAACACGGATGTCGTCGCGCTCTCGCACCGCGGAAAGGTGGTGCGGGTCAGCGTGAAGAACAACCGCGCGCTGGCGCAGATCAACTGCGACTACGCGATTCTCGCGCTGCCGGCCACACTGCTCCGGCGGATGCCGATCACGCCGGCGCTACCCGCGCAGCAGCACGAGGCCATCGTGCGCTTGAAGTACGGCCGCGCCACGAAGACGCTGCTCCAGTTTTCGAAGCGGTTCTGGCGCGCGTCCGGCCGGCCGCGCGCGTTCGGCTCGCCGCTCCCGTTCGGCGCCGTCTGGGACGGCAACGAAGAACAGCGCGGGCGCGGCGGCATCCTGAGCCTCCTTGCCGGCGGCGGTGCCAGCGACGCGACGCAGGCCATCGTCGCCAAACATGGCGCGCGCGGGTTGACCGACGCGCTCGACTGGCTCGGCTCGAAAGACAGCGAGCTCCTCGCGTCGCGGCAGATCGTGTGGGAACAGGATCCGTACGCACGCGGCGGGTACGCCTATTTCGATCCGGGATTCGATCCGTCACTGCGCGCGTGGCTCTCGAGGCCGGCGGGACGATTGTTCTTCGCCGGCGAGCACACCAGCGTGAAATGGCAGGGCTACATGAACGGCGCCGTCGAGAGCGGACGCCGCGCGGCCGCGGAAGTCGCGGCGGTTCACACGGCGCCCGTCACGCCATAATTCGCGGGCCTGAAGGCCTGCGCCACACGTCGTTTGCGGTGCAGCGCAGCGAACCCGCCCTGCAGGTGGCGCAGGGCTTCAGCCCTGCGCGCGCTGCATCGACAGCGCCGCGACGCCGGCGAGCACGATCGCCGAGCCGGTCCACTGCAGCACCGAGAGGCGCTCGTCGAACATCAGCACGCCCCAGATCACCGTGAACACGGGCTGGCCAAGCAACAGCACCGACGTCTCGACGACCGGCAGCTTCGGCAGCGCCGTGCCGATCAGCAGCCACCCAACCACCTGCGAGCCGATCGCGAGCAGGGCGAGCCACAGTGTCGCCGACAGGCTCGGGGTGAACGTGAAATGCGGATCGAAGACCGCGCACGCGAGCGCACCCGCGATCATGCCGACCGTGGAGTCCAGCAGCGGACCCGAGCGTGGGCCTGGCGTGCGGTTGGCGTCGCGATACACGAGCAGGAATGCCGCGTAGGTGACGCCCGCCAGGACGCCGATGACCGCGCCGGCGACCGGCCGCGCGCCGTACGCGTCGTGCCGCGCGAGGCCTGACGTCAGCACGACGCCGCCGAGCACGACGGCGATCGTCA
>JAYVYV010000164.1:0-4272 GCA_043783985.1 Acidobacteriota bacterium
ACCAACATGCGGCCGAAGCTCGTGACGCGCAACCCCTGGCAGTTCATGGCCGACACGCACCTGCTCGACTGGCTCGAGGTGAAAGGCTTCGCGGTCGACATCATCACGGATCAGGACCTTCACGCCGAAGGCGCCGCGCTGCTCGAGCCATACAAGGCCGTGCTGACCGGGACGCATCCCGAGTACACCTCGCCCCAGATGCACGACGCGCTCCGCGCGTGGCTCGGCAAGGGCGGCCGACTGATGTACATGGGCGGCAACGGATTCTATTGGGTGACCATTCCGGATCCCACCGGCCGGTACATCGAGGTGCGGCGGCGTGACGGCACCGAGGCATGGCAGGGCGCTCCCGGTGAATCGCATCACAGTCTCACCGGCGAGCCCGGCGGATTGTGGCGATTCCGCGGCCATCCGCCACAGGAGCTGGTCGCGGTCGGGTTCACGGCGCAGGGCTTCGATCGCAACTCGCCGTACCAACGGACGGAGGGCAGCTTCGATCCGCGCGCCTCGTTCATCTTCGAGGGAATCGGCAAGAACGAGCTCATCGGCGACTTTCCCTCGATGGTTCTCGAAAGCGGGGCCGCAGGGTCAGAGCTCGATCGCGTGGACTACGACCTTGGCAGCCCGCCACACACGCTGATCCTCGCCAAGTCGTTCGGCCACTCCGACGCCTATCAGCAGGTCGTCGAAGAGGTGAACACGTCCGACTCGCGGCAGGGTGGGACGGTCAATCCGCTGGTGTACGCGAACCTGGCCTATCTCGAATATCCGAACGGCGGAGCCGTGTTCGCGACCGGGTCGATCGCGTGGTCGGGGAGCTTGTCGTACGACAACTACACGAACAACGTGTCACGGATCACGGAGAACGTGCTGAGGCGGTTCGTGTCCGACGCGCCGCTGGTCCCGGCGCTCACGGTGTCGCCGAAATAGTGTTCAACCTCTTCCTGCGCACGCTTTCTCAGGCACTGCAGGCGTTCGTGCCAGTTGCGGCGGCTCAGACCTGGTTTCGGCGCACCGATGCAACTGCCGCCTCGGCGCTTGCGTGGGGCGCCGTGCTGTCGATCCCCGTGACCGCAGCGGCGGCGTGGGCGTTCAAGCGGAGCGCGGCACAAGCGCGGGACGAAGCCGTCCTGGCGGCCATGGCCTTCGTGATTGCCGTCGGCTTCGCGCGCATGGTGTGGCGCCGCGGGTCACCCCGGCCCGGGATTGCAGCCGCGGCAGCCGTCCTGATTCTCGTGCGCCAGACGATGGAGATCGGTTCGGTATTCGCGGCGGCCGCGTTCGACCTGCGGTCCTTCGAGGCCACGGCGGCGATCCTCGTGGCTTCAATCCTGGCGCTGCTGGTGGCCTGGCTCTGGAGCAAATTGGGCCGCCGCCTGCCTGCTGCGGACCTCGAGCGCGCCACGCGGGTGTGTGCCGTCGTCTTCCTGATTCAGGTGCTGGTGTACGCATTTCACGAATCCTCGGAAGCGCGTCTGCTGCCTTTCAGCGACGTGCTGCATACCGCCACAGAACCTTACGGCCCGGACGGAATCTACGGCATCCATCTGAGCGAGCTTTTGGTGGCGCTGCCGGCCGCGGCGGTCCTCGCTATGCGAGCTCGACGCGCGACGCCGGTCGCTGTCATCAGCGTGGCTTCGCTGCTGGCGATCGGCTTCACCGACGGGTTGGGCGGTCGCGCCGCGGCGGCCAAGAATGTGGCGCCGACCACCAATCGGCCGCACGTGCTCTTCCGTGAGACCGGCAAGGGTCCGGGCTTCGGGATGCTGAGCGTCGTGCCACTCGATGTCGCCGACGGGGAACGTGTGGCGACGACGCTGGCCTGCGAGCGGGTGTCGTTCGGCGGAGGCCACGGCCTCTGCCTCCACGCCGAGCGAGGGCTGTTCGGCCTGTTCATCACCTATACCGCGCTTCAACTCGATGCCGATCTGAAGCCTCGCGGGATGCCGACACGGCTCGCCGGCCGCCCCAGCCGCACGCGCGTCTCACCGGACGGTCGGGTCGGTGCGATGACCGTGTTCACCCTCGGCGACGACTACGGCTCAGCCGCGTTCTCCACGAGGACGACGCTCGTGGATCTGACGAATGGCGCGGAGCTTGGCAACCTGGAGCAGTTCGCGACGTGGCGAGATGGTCAACGTTTCAGCTCGCGGGACTTCAATTTCTGGGGTGTGACGTTCGGGCGCGACAGCAACATATTCTATGCATCGCTCCGCACGGGCGGTTCGACGTATCTGGTCCGGGGCGACCTGGCATCACGGACGCTCACCGTGCTGCATGAGAACGTGGAGTGCCCCTCGTTCTCACCCGACAATCGACTGATCGCGTTCAAGAAGCACGTCGGTCCCGATCCTGGTGCGTGGCGACTCGCGGTTCTCGATGTTGCGACGATGAAGGAGCACCTGATCGCTGGTGAAACCCGATCGATTGACGACCAGGTGGAGTGGCTCGATGACGAGCACCTGCTCTATGCCGTGCCGCGGCGGACCACGAGCATCGCGGACGTCTGGATGGTTTCAGTGGACGCCGCCTCGCCGGCGCGCATCTTTCTGTCGCAGGCTGAATCACCGATCATCGTCCGACAGACAGGTTCCAGAAAGTGAGGCTTCCATTCATGGCGTGAGTATTCTTTTATGGCTCTTCACCGCCCGAACGATGTGTTCGGCACGCCAAGACCGTTCTCGAGCAATTCCAATCAGATCACCGTGCGCTCGTCCGTTTGACACACAAGACACGACAGATACGACCGGATGCGACGAGCTGTATCCGACTGGAGCTGTGTCGCCGAGTTTCTTACCGCGTAAATGAGACGACGCGACCCGAAAACGGTTGGCGGATCGCGTGTCGACAACGTGCGGAAGACGGCCAGACTGTCGGCTTGAATGGGTTGATCGTCGATGGCAGACCTGTTGCGACATCACATCCGATCGTCCGTCCGCATCCTGGCTCTTCAAGTCGGAGGTTCCGGTCACGGCTGACACGTTCTCCATCCATGCGTCTCTTCATGGCACAGGCACACTCCTCTTCGAGCCGTACCGTGCCCGCGGTCGTCCTGGAAAAGAAGCCGGATGTCCATTATGAAAACCCGCCACGCCGCCACGCTGCTGTTCGTCCTTGTTCTGGTCGTCACCGGCGCAGGCCGCGCGGCTGCGCAACCCGCGGCGCCGACGTTGCTCGCGCCGGCTGACGGCGCAAACGTCACGGTGCCGTTCGCGATCTCCTGGTCGGCCGTGACCGATCCGAGCGGCATCACCGCCTACAACTGGCAGGTGAGCGCGTCGACCAGCTTCTCGTCGGTGCCCGTGCACGGCTCGACGAACGGCCAGACACAGGACACCGTCGGCGGCCTTGCGAACGGCACGTATTTCTGGCGCGTCCAGGCTCTGAACGGCGCGTTCGTGTTGTCCAGCTGGTCGCAGGCGAGGAGTTTCACCGTCACGGGCCCAGCCCCGGGCGCGGTGGCCACGCCGCTTCTCCAGCCGACCCAGGCCTACTCGACGTTCCATCCATACGAGACCGAGACTTTCACCTGGTCTGCCGTTCCGGGCGCCGCGTCTTACCAGCTTCAGGCCTCGACGGATCCGAGCTTCGATGTCACGACACGAATCGTGTTCGACAACATCCCCAACACGACGATGACGTTTGCGATCGCCAACCCCGAAGGCAACTACTTCGCGCGTGTCTTCGCGGTGGACGCCAACCGCATCCTCGGTCAGCCCTCGAACGTCATCGGTTTTTCCGTGTTCTTCAATAATCCGATTGGGCCCGCGCCGTCTCCGATCTCGCCCGCGACCGGCGCGACGCTGACGCTGCCGGTTGTGATCAATTGGACCGACGTGCCCAACCCGCAGCCCTCGGGGTACACGCTGGAGGTGGCGACAGACTCTGGCTTCGGCACCATCGAGTTCATGTACAACCAGTTCACGGCGCCCACCGCAACGCTGACGTCGCTTACGCCCGGGACCAAGTTCTGGCGCGTGCGCTCGGCGCAGGGCAGCTCCTCGCCGACGCTCCCGGCCCTGACCGCGTGGTCGCCGGTCAGAAGCTTCACGGTGAGCACGGCGCCGCCGACGCCGGTGTCGGTTGGCTTTGCGAAGAATCCGCTGAGCAGCGGCGACACCACCTGGGTGCAAGTGCAGCTCACCGCTGGCGTGAGCCCGTCCGGCGCCACGATCGCCCTGTCGAGCTCGAATCAGGCTGCGGCACCCGTCCCTGCCACGGTCACGATGCCGCCCAACACCGGGTGGCTGCAGTTCCAGATGCAGGCGGGAC
>JAYVYV010000165.1:0-4271 GCA_043783985.1 Acidobacteriota bacterium
CGCTCAGCAGCTCGATGATCGCCTTGGGCTCGGTCCCCCTCTGCAGCTCTCTGAACACCAGCATCTGGTTCTGATGCGTGTTGTCCACGCCCGCCTGGCACGCTGCGACGCCGAGCCCGGGCACCACCACCGCCTGCACGCCCATCAGGAACTGATCGTCGCGATCGACGCAGGTCGCCGAGGCGATCACGACGCGGCCGGTGCTGCGATCGGCCGCGATCACCGACCAGGTCGCCGACGCCGTCGCCGGGATCATCAGGAACGCGACGACTGCTAAGCCCGCAAAGACCAGATGGCGAGACATCAAGAACCCTCTCCCTCTACTTTGACGATGGTATCGCCGACGCGGACCGCGCCGGGACGGACGACCCGGGCGTTGATGCCGCGCAGGTGCAGATCCTGCCGCTCGCGCGAGTTGACGAACATCATCGCGTCGAGGCCGAAGCGCGCGACGAACTTCGAGCATCCGGTGTGCGGCTCCGCCGTCACTTCGATCACCGCGGCGCCGATCGCCAGCCGCGTCCCCGCCGGCACATTACTCTCGCTCAGATCGAAGTCGACGAACAACTGGTCGCCGGCGAGATGCCAGCGGCTCCTGTCCTGCGACACCAGCGCGGCGACGCGCGAGTTCATCAGGTTGAGCTGCATCTCGGGATGGGGCGAGCCGTCCGGGGTGCGCTTGCTGGTGCGCAGCTTCCAGCTGTCGCCGACCAGGCCCTCGTCGAGATCGAGCTGCCCTTCCTCGAGAATCTCGCGCGCCCCGGCCTGCGGCCGGCGCACGATCATCTCCAGCACGCCGGCGTCCTTCGGCGATCGGCCGACGTCCTGCAGCCCCACTTCCAGCTCATTCATCGTCAGGTGCCGAATCACCGTCGCCATCACTCCTCCGACGCAGACGCCGCCGTTACGAGAAAAGTCGACGTCAGGCATGAATCCACAATCGAATCCGCAATCCGCAATCCGCAATCCTCAATTCTTCCCGGCTACGGAGTGGTCGAGCGTCAGCCCAGCGGTGGTGCCTCGCTTGAATCCCTTCCAGCCGTCGAAGTACGCCTTCTTCTCCTGGTCGTCCTTGAGATGCAGATCGAAGTACGCGGTCGCGAAGTGGTCGAGAATGTTGTTCATCCGCACCGTGTCCCACACCGCGTCGGCGTAGTGCGCGAACGCCGCGGGCTTGCCCGCCTCGGCCGCGACGTAGGTTTCCGCGGGCGCCGGAATCGGTGCGGCGGCATTGTGGTTGGCGTTGACGAAGGTCAGCAGATAGCGATCCGTGTTGACCGCCGCCTGGTAGATTGCCTTCGTCCCCTTCTCGTACCCCGCCACATCGTCCACGCTGCCGGCGACGAAGAGCACCGGCGTCGCAATCCCCTTCAGCCCCTCGGCGTCCCAGAAGCCGCCCTGCATGCCCCACGGCGCGATCGCGATCACCGCCTTGATGCGCGGATCGATCGTCTTGCGGTACTCGGGGCTGGCGGCGCCGCGCTCGGCGAGCAGCTTGTTCGGCGGCGCGCCCGCAATCGTCTCGCTCGCCTTGCTGTAGCCGCCGCCGACGACGTTGACGGCGCCGTAGCCGCCCATCGAGTAGCCGACCAGACCGGTGCGGCTGGCGTCGAGGCGGCCGCTCAGGAAGCTGCCGGCGCCTGCCTTGCCGAGGCGCTCCATTTCGTTCAGCACGAACAGATCGTCGAAGGCGCGGTTGTAGAGCGTGCTCGCGAACGGCTTTTGATCGTCGTAGGTGCTGTCCTTGTGATCGATCGATACGGTGATGAAGCCCTTGCTCGCGAGGTTCTCGGCGAGGTGGCTCATCAGATAGCGGTTGCCCGGGTAGCCGTGCGAGATGATCACCAGCGGAAACGGTGCCTCCGACGCGAGCGGCGCGGCATCGCGGACGGCCTGGCCGTGCAGGGTCGCGGTAATCACCGGATCGCGCGTAATCGCGCGGTAGTCGCCGCCCGGTTTCTGTCCGGGAGCGAGCAGCGCCGGATACCAGACCTCCAGCGTCAGGGTGCGGTCGTAGCGCGCCGTCGTCCCGCCTTCCTTGGTGGCGAGGATGTCGGGACGGTTCCGGTCGGTCGCCTGCAGCGTGCGCACGCCGATGGCAAACTTGCCGTAGCTGGCGAGCTCGGGCGCGGAGGGGGTGACCGTGTCGACGCGGTTGGTCTGCGCGAGCGCGCTGCCCGCGATGCAGCAGACGACGAGGATCAGGGCAGGGACGCGGCGGAACATTCTGGCCTCCAGCGGATGACGTTCGGGCGCTCATGTTAGCATCCGCAGATGGCCAAGAAGAGCTCTCGCAAGCCAAAAAAGCAGAAGGCAGGAACGCCGAAACGCACGGCCGTGAAGAAGAACGTCGCGAAGAAAAAGGCGGCCGCCAAGCGGCCCGCGAAGGCATTCGACGCGCTGCTGGCGCCGGTCAAGGGCGCGACCAAGCGCGACATCGGCCACGTCCAGCTCGAGGTTGGCCGCGCCGGCGCGGCGCGCGTCAAGCGCATGATCTACCCGCCGGGGTTCCACTGGGCGGTGGACATGAAGCCGAACGTCGGCACCGAGCTCTGCATGCACGCGCACGTCGGCTTCCTGGCGCGCGGCGAGATCCACATCGAGTACGCCGACGGCTGCATCGTCGAGCACAAGGCGCCGCAGATCGTCGCGATCGATCCTGGGCACGACGGCTGGGTGGTCGGCACGGAGCCGGTGATCCTGATCGAGTTCGATTTCGAGGGGGACACGATCAACCGGCTCGGCATGCCGGCCGAGCACAAGCACTGATCGTCAATTTGCGAGTGTAAATTTACAATTGGTGAAGGGGGCGCTCCTGCCGGCTGATCGTCATCGTGCGTCCTCCAGCGTCACCTCGTCACCGACCGCAATCGCGCCGCCCGCGATCACGAAGCAGTTGAGCGCCAGCTTGCCCTCGAACCGCTCATAAATGCCGTGCGTGATCTCCCTGTCCTGGATCTGCGTGTCGGGATCGAAGGAGGTCATGATGCAGCGCGCGCGCAGATCCTGCACGCCGATGATGACGCCCGAACCGGCCCGGAGGACTCTGCCGGGCCACGCGCGCTCCGCCATGCCGTCCACGCCGCCGACGACGATGTTCGGCCGCAGTCGCCGGCTGTCGTGCCCAAATGCCGCGATCGCGCCGTCGGTCGCGACCAGCAGCGGAAGGACGTCGAAGCGAGCGGCGCTGTCGTCACGAACCAGACGTGCGCCGGAGCGGGCGATCGCGATCACGTCCGTCGAGGCCACGGGACCGTCCCACGGCCGGCCGTCGATCAAGACGCCGCCGTCCGCCCCGATCGATCCCTGGTGGCTGAGCAGTCGCGGGTGCGAGCGGGAGGTCACGACCCGCCCGCGGGCGGCCTCGACGTGGACGACGCGGTCGCCGGCGATGCCCAGCGGTCCAAGATCCGCCCGCAGCAGCCGCTCGCCGGCCATGCTCTTCACCGGATACCGCCAGATTTCTGTAATCGTCATCACGTGGTACGCAAGTGTATATTTAGCGCTGCACCCGATGATCCAGTTGATCCGCGATATCTTCTCCAGCGCACGCCTGGCCGGGCGTCCCGTGGTGTCGTTCGAGTTCTTCCCCACTAAGACCGAGGAGGGGGAACGCACCCTGCTCGAGAAGACCATTCCCGCGCTGCGGGAGCTTCACCCGGATTTCTGTTCCGTGACCTACGGCGCCGGCGGCGGCACGCGCGAAAAGACCCTGGGCATCGTGGATCGGATTCAACGCGAACAGGGCATCACCGCGATGGCGCACCTCACCTGCGTCAACGCCACGATCGCCGAAACCACCGCGGTGCTGGAGCAGACGCGCACGCTCGGCATCCGGAACATCCTCGCCCTGCGCGGCGATCCGCCGGCCGGTTCCAGCGCGTTCGTCCGCGCCGAGGGGGGCTTCGAATACTCCCACGAGCTGGTGCGGCACATCCGCGCGTTTGGCGGTTCGTCGATCGGCGTCGCCGGGTTTCCCGAGGGGCACATCGACTGCCGCGAGGGCAAGCGGGTGGACTGGCGGCGGCTGAAGGACAAGATCGATCACGGCGCCGACTTCGTGATCACGCAGCTGTTCTTCAACAACCGCGACTACTTCGAGATGAGAGATTTTCTCTCGGCGCACGGCGTGCACGTGCCGATCGTCCCCGGCATCCTGCCGATTCTCAGCACCGGGCAGATCAAGCGGTTCGTCGCGTTGTGCGGCGCCGATTTACCGGCGGCGCTGCTGTCGGAGCTCGAGGCACACGGCGACGATGACGAGGCGGTGT
>JAYVYV010000166.1:0-4269 GCA_043783985.1 Acidobacteriota bacterium
TTGCGAATAGTGGATACAAAACGTTCAGCTCGTGGATTTCGTAGTCGGCCTTTTCGTTTGCGAGCTTAGGGGACAAGCCCTTGAAGGTCATGCTACTATGTAGTATACTTCACAGTGGTAGAGATGCCTGAACTCCTGACGTTCGTTGAGACGAACGTCTTTGCGAAGCGGATGTCGGCACTCGGGCTTGAAGGGTCTCTGAGGGGATTGCAGCTTGAACTGCTCGACAACCCAGAAGCCGGCGATGTCGAACCCGGTACCGCCGGTCTCCGCAAGGTCCGTCTCGGCGATCCGACACGGGGCAACGGCAAGCGCGGAGGCGCGCGCGTCCATTACCTGTGGCTCCCCCATCGGGGCCGGATTTATCTGATGTTCGTCTATGGCAAAAACGAAGCGAGCATGTTGACGGCAGACCAGAAGAAAAAGCTGCGCGCGGTCGTCGCACAAATCAAAGCGACAGATTCTCCGAAAGAGTGAAAGCGATGAAGGACGAAACGTTTACCGAACTCCTCGGCTCGGCCCATGAAGCGCTCGCACATGCACAGGGCAAGCGGAGCCTGCGCACGACCACGCTCCCGCTGCCTCCGAAATCACTGAACGGCCGCGGGGTGAAGCGCGTGCGAGCGTCCCTACACGCGTCGCAGGCCGTGTTCGCGCGTTATCTGAACGTCAGCACGAAGCTCGTCCAAGCGTGGGAGGCGAATCGCCGAACGCCAGACGGGCCGGCATTGGTGCTCCTCCACATCGCGGCGCGGCAACCGCAGGTGATCGAGAGCGTGCGACAGGACGCCGCCTCCGATCGGCCGCGTCAATCTCGACGCCGGCATGAGCGAGCCCAAGCGGTTGCCAGCTAGTTTTACGGTGGCAGTTTGGTGGCAGTTTCCTGGGATTGCGAGTCCAAGGCAGTCCCGCCAGGACTAGAATTTCAAGGGAAGTCCACGCATGTCCGCATCAGTCTTCGACTAGCATTGCTTCACACGCACGAGGTCGCAGGTTCGACTCCTGCAGCGCCCACCACGCCTAACCATCTGATTAATCGAGAGTAAGCGCACCAACCGCCACCAGATGGAAGAGTCCTCGATAGACCTGGTGTCTGTTTGGTGGCGTTTCGCGGCATCGCGTAGGCTCAGAATCTCCAGCAAATCGTAGCTCGACCTTCGCCGGATGGGCTTATATAGAGCCTGTGCTCTTTCTCACGTCGTAGACCGTCTGCTTCAATGGCAGGTTGCGCGACACCCTAGCACCGCACCCTTCTTGACAGCGCTCGTTGTGGTATAGTTTCTATACCAGATGCGGTTTGAGTTCGATGCCGCGAAGTCCGCCGCGAACAAGGCGAAACACGGCATTGACTTCGTAGAGGCGCAGGCGCTGTGGCTGGATCCGGACCGCATCGAGCTCCCGGCTCGGCCGACCAACGAGCCGCGCTTTCTCCTGATCGGTCAGATCAGGCAGGCCCTGTGGACTGCCACGGTGACATATCGCCATGAAGAAACGATCCGCCTCATCTCGGTCCGCCGCACGCGCGACAGTGAAAAAGCGCAGTACCTCCACGCGCAGGCGCAGCGCCACTGAGTCGCCAATGATCACCGCTGCGGAGTTCGACCGATTGGCCGACCTGCCGGTCGACGATCCCGCCGGCGACCTGACGCGCTATCTGGATCTGTCGAAGGCTCGTCGTCCGGGCCGCGAAGTCCAGCGTGTCAACGTCGACTTCCCCGTCGATCTGCTACGGTCGATCGATCGAGAAGCCCGGCGCATCGGCGTCACGCGTCAGGCCTTCATCAAGTTGCGGATGTCCGACACGCTGACGAATACCTAACGAACCTCGGTTCGGACTCATCATGACGGACAGGATATTTGCCGAATTTCCAAGAGGTGCGAACGAGGCCCTCGCCCATGCGCAGGGCAAACGGAACCTGTACATGACGACGCTCCATTTTCCGCGGGAATCGGTGAACGGCGGCGCCGCAACACGTCCGCGGCCGGCGCGCCCTGCTCGCAAGCGGCGTTCTCGCTGAACATCCGCCCCTGGCGACGCGCACCTGCAACGGTGCCTGCGCGCTGTTGTCGAGCGAACCTAGCCGTGCGGAGACCAGGTGCCGCCGCCAGTCTCGGCGAGCGCGTCCTAGGCTTGCGTCGTGACAATTCTTCTGTCGAGCGCGCGCCCGTCTTGCCTGCACCGCATGCGGCGGCGACCTTCGCGCCTAGTCGTTACTAAAACACTTCGCGACAAGGGGAGAGCAATCAGCACGAGTATTACTCTTTCGCTTCGGGATTCCAGTTCATCAGCAGCGTGATCGGCGCGGCGGCGCCGTCGAGGACCGTGTTGATCAGGAAGCGCCCGTCAGGGGCCACGTCGTATTGCCGATTCTGCTGTAGCTAGGCTCTCTTCGAAAAGCGTCGAGCCGCAGACAATTCAGTCAACCGGCTCGACATAGTGGCACGCCGCTCGATCGCGCTACTGCTTGTCGTAAACCTGGACGTTGTCGACCTTCCCGGCGGCGTTCGTCCCCGTACTCGTGACCGTCATCGTCTTACCATCAGCCGACACGACGCGCGAAAAAATCTGAACGACTTTGCCAGCCTTCTTACGGGAGCCGTCCATTCCGGTCGCGGTCTTCTTCAGCGAAATGGTGTCGTAGTCGGGCGTGGCCGTCACAGCCGCATCTTTGCCGTCGTAGGTTGCGGTGTAAGAAATCTTGCGCGTGCTGCCGTCAGCGAGGACCGACTCGCTCGTTAGCTTGACGCCCTGGCCTGCCGCCGTGATCACAAGGGTGGTGCTCTTCGGAGCCTGACCGGCAGTGTACTTCGTCTTCGCCAGATTCAATTTCCATGTCCCGATCGTTGGATCGGCCTGAGCGGACAGACCCGACGCGAACACGACGACCGCCAACGCCGCCAAGAGCGACTTCACGACACGCATGCTGCCTCCTCGCTGTTTCCGACTGAAACGGGGTTCGAGAGCACGAATCCCCGAGAGAGCCGCCCACGTTGCTCGACCGTGGCTGTTCGGTCACCGCGCTGTTCACACCGGCCGCGGCCGCCTACTTGGCGGGCATGGCCGGCGGCAGCAGGCTGAGCTCCGGTCGCAGTCTCATGATGGTGTTCTGCGCGGGTCCCCGAGTGAGACTCGCGGCCTTCGCGGCCAGGGCTTGGGCGCCAGCCGATCCGAGAACCTTCGTCTGGATCGGTCCGCCGTCAATCTCGCCAAGATTCTGCAGCATCCGCATGGTTTCAACCGTCCCGGCAGGGCCGCCGAACGTCGGAGCCGAGACGCGATACCACGTGACGCCGCCCTTCTCCAAGACGGGCTTCACTTCGTTCTTCACATACGCCCTGTATTCGGCGTTCTTGCCCGTCGCGATGGGTACGCGCGTCCGCAAGAAGTACTGGCCCATCGAGCTGGCTTTGTCGATGGAGAGGTCGTCCCACGGCAACGAAAAGTACCAGGTTGTTGAAGTCACGCAGCGAGCGACGGCTCCGACCAGGTTGGTGAAGGCCTCGTCGCCGAGGGTCTTCTGGATTGGGCTCGGGCTGTCCAAGTCGCCAAACTTCATCACAAACGTGACGGTCGTGTATTCGTTCCGGGTGCCCGAGTAACTCGACAGCACGGCATAGACTGGCTGTCCCGCCTTCTTGTACGCCGCCGCCAGTTGTTTCTTGTAGCCTTCGTATTCCTGCACCATGTCGGGCTTGACGGTGTCGACCGTGAAGCGCAGCCACTGCGGAGCCGCCGCCGTCTGAGCTGAGGCGTTCACCGGTAGACTGATGGCGAGAATCGCCGAGGCAAGGGTGGCTGTGGCGAATTGACGGAGCGTGGTTCCAGGCATTGTCTCAATCCTCCCCGTGTTATTCCGACTTACCGCTTCTCGTAGACCAACACAACGGAGATAAGCTGGTACGAAGAAACCAGGCACTATGGTGACGGACTGAATTGGCGAACTTGACGCAAGAGGTCCGTTCGCGAGCGCGTTTGTATTCTCTTGTACACGGACAGTCAAGATAATTCGACATGGGCTGCTCCACGAATGCCGCCGAGTTGGCGTTGAATACCGCCGTCGCCATCGGCGTGGTGATTCTCGTCGACGCCCAGGCGGGTGCCAGCGCGCGCTGCTAAAGCTGGCGAGCATCGACGGGCGCGCGGCAGTGCGGACAGGATTACTCCTGCCTGACGTTAGGACTTTATCGGGAGTGCCCCGGCGCGCGAGCGCACGAGGTGAGCCACGAGGCTGACTCGCCGGGGCACTTTCGATAAAGCCGTTTGGACGG
>JAYVYV010000167.1:0-4255 GCA_043783985.1 Acidobacteriota bacterium
CATCGCCTGCTGCTCGGCGGCGGCACGATCGTCATCGAAGGGCTGAACCTGCGCGACGTCGAGCCCGGCGTGTACGAGATGCTGTGCCTGCCGCTGAAAGTCGTCGGATCCGACGGGGCGCCGGCACGCGTGGTGCTGCGCAGGAGCTGACCGACCATGTCGGCGCTGCTCGACGACACGCTCGTGATCGTCCTCGCCGGCGGCGCCGGAGAGCGGCTCTACCCGCTGACGAAGGAGCGCGCCAAGCCGGCGGTCTACTTCGGCGGCCCCTACCGCATCATCGACTTCGCGCTCAGCAACTGCATCAACTCGGGGCTGCGCCGCATCTTCATCGCGACACAGTACAAGTCGCTGTCGCTCAACCGGCACATCCGGATGGGCTGGAACATCGTCTCGGAGGAGCTCGGGGAGTTCGTCGAGATCCTGCCGCCGCAGAAGCGGGTCAGCGAGCACTGGTATCAGGGGACCGCCGACGCGGTGTACCAGAATCTGTACTCGATCATGCGCGAGAACCCGCGGTACCTGGTCGTGCTCGCAGGAGACCACGTCTACAAGATGGACTACGCGCGCATGCTGCGGCTGCATCAGGAGCGGAAGGCCGCGGTCACGCTCGCGACGATCGAAGTGCCGATCGCCGACGGGAGCCGATTCGGGATCATCGCGATCGACGAGACCGAGCGCGTCACCGGATTCCAGGAGAAGCCCAAGGAGCCGACGTCGATTCCCGGCTTCCCCGATCTCGCGCTCGCGTCGATGGGCGTCTACATCTTCGACACCGACGTCCTCGTCCGCGCGCTCGAGGCCGACGCGAACCAGCCGACCAACCACGACTTCGGGAAGGACATCATCCCGGCGCTGATTCACGAGGCGCCGGTGTACTCGTACCGGTTCTACGACGAGAACAAGAAGGCGTCGAAGTACTGGCGCGACATCGGCACGATCGACGCCTACTTCGACGCCAATATGGATCTGTGCCAGGTGAACCCCGAGTTCAACCTGTACGATCCCGAGTGGCCGCTGCGGACGTACCAGCCGCAGGCGCCGCCCGCGAAGTTCGTCTTCGCCGAGGCCGGCAGCCGCTGCGGACAGGCGCTCGACTCGGTGATCTCGCCGGGCTGCATTGTCTCGGGAAGCCGCATTTCGGGCAGCGTGCTCTGCCCCAACGTGCGCGTCCACAGCTTCTCCACGATCGACGAATGCATTCTGATGCCGGGCGTGCGCGTCGGCCGGCACGCGCGTATCCGGCGCGCGATCATCGATCGCGACGTCCTCATCCCCCGCGGGGCGCTCATCGGATACCACGCGGAAGAAGATCGCCGCCGCCACACGATCACCGACTCCGGCATCGTCGTCGTCACGGTGGACGATGAGCCGTACATTGGACACCTCAGTGAAGAGGCGCTCCGTTTCGAAGCTGATGCCGACCGACGCGGCGGAGAGGCCTAGGACGACGGACGACACGGGATCCTTTTCCGTGGCTTCCGTGAGCCCGCCGCTTTCGTGAATCTCGTGGTTGCGTTTTCTGGCAGGGAGACTCGATGCAGATCGCGAACGTGCAGGGACGCGAGATTTTGGACTCGCGCGGCAACCCGACGGTGGAAGTCGACGTGACGCTGGCAGGCGGCGCGTTCGGACGCGCCGCGGTGCCGTCGGGCGCGTCGACCGGCGAGCGCGAGGCGCTGGAGCTGCGCGACGGCGACAAGGCGCGCTACGGCGGCAAAGGTGTCCGCCACGCCGTCGCGAACGTCAACGGCGAGATCGCCCGGGCCGTCTGCGGTTGCGACATGGATCAGCGGGGCCTCGACGCCGCGATGATCGCGCTCGACGGGACGCCGACCAAGAGCCGGCTCGGCGCGAACGCATTGCTGGGCGTGTCGATGGCCGCCTTGCGCGCGGAAGCCTCGGCGAAGAAGGTGCCGCTCTATCAGCACATCGGCGGGCTGTACCGGGGCCAGACTTCGCCTGCCGGCGCGGACGACCGGGGCCAGACTTCGGCTGCCGGCGGTCACGAAGTCTGGCCCCGCTACACCCTCCCTGTCCCCATGATGAACATCCTCAACGGCGGCGCGCACGCCGATTCGAGCGTCGATTTCCAGGAGTTCATGGTCATGCCGCTGACCGCCGGGTCGTTCGGCGAGGCGCTGCGGATGGGCGCCGAGATCTTTCACGCGCTGCGCGGGATTCTCAAAGGCCGCGGGCAGTCGACCGGCGTCGGCGACGAAGGCGGTTTCGCGCCGAACCTGAAGTCGAACCGCGAAGCGATCGAGGTCGTGCTGGAGGCCGTCGGCAAGACAGGGCTGAAGGCAGGCCAGGACGTCTGGATCGCGCTCGACGTCGCGGCGAGCGAGCTCTGGGCTGGGCCGTCGACAGGGCTCGGGACACGGGGCGGCACCTACACGTTCAGGAAGTCAGGCGAGCCGGATCGCACCTCCGTGGAGATGATCGCGCTCTACACGGACTGGATGCGCCAGTATCCGATCGTGTCGATCGAGGACGGCCTCGCCGAGAGCGACTGGGAGGGTTGGACGCTGCTGACCAGCGCGCTCGGCCCGCGCGTGCAGCTCGTCGGCGACGACGTGTTCGTCACCAACCCGGAGATCCTGAAAAAGGGGATCGCCGAGAAGGTCGGCAATGCGCTGCTCGTGAAGCTGAATCAGATCGGCACCGTCACCGAGACGCTCGATGCGATGCGCATGGCGGCCGGTGCGGGCTACGCGACGATCGTCTCGCACCGCTCCGGCGAAACGGAGGATACGACGATTGCCGATCTCGCGGTGGGCACCGCCGCGGGGCAGATCAAGACCGGATCGGCGAGCCGAACCGATCGCATCTGCAAGTACAACCAGTTGCTCCGCATCGAACAGGAGCTGGGATCGTCCGCGACGTTCGCCGGACGGAGCGCGGTCCGTGCATAGAGTCGTACTGCTGCGCCACGGCGAGAGCACGTGGAACAAGGAGAACCGCTTCACGGGATGGCACGACGTCGATCTCACCGATCGCGGACGTGACGAAGCGCGTGAAGCGGGCCGGCTGCTGAAGGAGGGTGGCTACGTGTTCGACGCCGCCTTCACGTCGGTGCTCAAGCGCGCGATCAAGACGCTCGGGATCGCGCTCGACACGCTCGACCAGCTCTGGATTCCGGTCACGAAGAGCTGGAAGCTGAACGAGCGGCACTACGGCGCCCTGCAGGGGCTGAACAAGGCGCAGACAGCGGCAAAGCACGGCGACGCGCAGACCAAGATCTGGCGGCGGAGCTTCGACATCCCGCCGCCGCCGCTCACCCTCGACGACGAGCGTCACCCCGGGCACGACCCTCGCTACAAGGGGCTGCGGGCCGGCGAGCTGCCGCTGACCGAGTCGCTGAAGGACACGATCGCCCGCGTCATGCCGTACTGGCACGAGACGATTGCGCCCGCGATCCGGTCGGGCACGCGCGTCGTGATCGTCGCGCACGGCAACAGCCTGCGCGCGCTGGTCAAGGACCTCGACCAGGTCACCGAGTCGGACATCGTGGAGCTGAACATCCCGACCGGCATTCCGCTGGTCTACGAGCTGGACGACGACCTGAAGCCGATCCGCCACTACTATCTCGGCGATCCCGCCGCCGCGGCCGCCGCCGCCGCCCGCGTCGCCAACCAGGCGGCGCGGAAATAAAATAAAAAGAGCCGGCGCGCCTCTCGGCTCGCCGGCCCTTCGTCACTTCACAGTTTGTGAATCGTAAATTTACTCGACCGCTTCCGTCGTCTCGTCCGCGGCAATCCGCAGCGATCGGAGGAAGCGTCGATCGTTGGCGGTCACGTCGAGCGCGCGTTTCGGCTGCACGACGCGCGCCGGCGCCGCGAGTTTCGTCAGCGCGGCCGTCTGCGAGCGGCTCACGAATCCGACCACCGCTTCGAGCGTGACTTTCATTTCGAAACCCGCCGCCCGCGCCTTCTCGCGGCACGCTTCCACCTGAGGATTTTCTGCGACCGCAGCGGCGATCGCGTCGGCCAGCTCTCGTGCGAACCGGTTCACGACGTCGTCCATCTGCTTCCCTCCCTACGCCGCCGGGCCGGGTTCCGGGGCGCTTCCCAATCGAAGCCTGCCTACACCAAGGTCGGTGGACAGGGATTGGGCGCCTGACGTATGCATCTCTTTTCGGAAAGTCTTGTAGGTGACTGCAGTCTAAGCCCCAAGCCATTGTGGTGTCAAGCAGTTACAGCCATGAAATCGGTCCGGGTCGCGTTACAATCGCCGCGTGAGCAGCCCCAACCCC
>JAYVYV010000168.1:0-4247 GCA_043783985.1 Acidobacteriota bacterium
GGTTCTAGAGCGCTTCTGCGCCTGAAACGACCTCGATAATCTCTCGCGTGATCGCCGCCTGGCGCACCTTGTTCATGTAGAGCGTCAGGTCGCCGATCATCTCGGCGGAGTTCTTCGTCGCGGTGTCCATCGCCGTCATCTGCGCCGCGAAGAACGCCGCGTTGGACTCGAGCAGCGCGCGGTACACCTGGACCTCGACGTAGCGCGGCAGCAGCTGGTTGAAGATCTCCTGCGGCGCCGGCTCGTAGAGGTAATCGATCTGCGCGCGCGGATCGGAACCGGGGTCAGACTTCGTGCCGGGGTCAGACTTCGTCCCCGCCACTTCTCCTCTCGCAATCGGCAGCAGCTGATCGACCACGACGCGCTGCGTCATCACGGAGCGGAATTCGTTGTACACGAGCATCACGCGGTCGACGGTGCCGCCCAGGAACGCGTCGATCGCCGTCTGCGCGATCGCGCTGGCGTCCTCGAAGCGCAGCTTCTGGAAGATGCCGACCTGCTCGAACATCACCTCGAACCCGCGCCGCACGAAGAAATCGCGACCCTTGCGGCCGACCAGGCCCAGCGTGCAGGGCGGCGTGCTCGCGGCCAGGAAACCGCCGCCGGCCTTGATCACGTTCGTGTTGAAGCTGCCGCACAGCCCCTTGTCGGCGGTGACGACGATCAGCAGCGTGCGGCTGTCGGGGCCCGGCTCGCGCGCCGTCAGCAGCGGGTGAATCGAGGAATCGACGCGCGCCGCGACGCTCACCAGCACGCGCTGCATCTGCACCGCGTAGGGCCGGGCGCCCATGATCCGTTCCTGCGCGCGGCGCAGCTTCGACGCGGCGACCATTTTCATCGCTTTGGTGATCTGCTGCGTGTTCTTGACCGCGCGGATCCGCCGGCGGAGATCGATGAGTGATGGCATATGCGTTCACGACGCTCGAACGCAAAGGCCGCAAAGGCCGCAAAGAAAATTTCTCTTTGCGTGCTTGGCGGGCTTCGCGTTCCTAAGCCGCAGCCGCCTTTCTCGCGAGGAAGTCGGCCGAGAACTCTTTCACGGCCTTCTCCAGCCCGCCCTTCAGCTCGTCGTCGAGCTGCTTCTTCTCGCGGATGCCGCCGAACAGCTGCGGGTAGCGGCTCTCGATGAACCGGTAGAGCTCGGTCTCGTACGCGCGCACGTCGGGCAGCGCGACGCTGTCCATGTGGCCGTTGGTGCCGGCGTAGATGATCGCGACCTGCCGCTCGACCGCGAGCGGCTCGTACTGCGGCTGCTTGAGAATCTCGACCAGGCGCGCGCCGCGGGCGAGCTGCTGCTGCGTCGACTTGTCGAGGTCGCTCCCGAACTGCGCGAACGCCGCCAGCTCGCGGTACTGCGCCAGCGCCAGGCGGAGGGTGCCCGCCACCTGCCGCATCGCCTTGATCTGCGCCGATCCGCCGACGCGCGACACCGAGTTGCCCACGTTGATCGCCGGGCGCACGCCCTGGTGGAACAGGTCCGACTCCAGGAAGATCTGCCCGTCGGTAATCGAGATGACGTTGGTCGGGATGTAGGCCGACAGGTCGCCCGCCTGCGTCTCGATGATCGGCAGCGCCGTCAGCGATCCGCCGCCGAGCTCGTTGTTCAGCTTCGCCGCGCGCTCGAGCAGGCGCGAGTGCAGGTAGAAGACGTCCCCCGGATACGCTTCGCGGCCCGGCGGGCGGCGGAGCAGCAGCGAGATCTCGCGGTACGACTGCGCGTGCTTCGAGAGGTCGTCGTAGACGACCAGCGCGTGGCGCCCGCTGTCGCGGAAGAATTCGCCGAACGTGCAGGCCGAGAACGGCGCGATGTAGAGCAGCGGCGCCGGATCGGACGCCGTCGCCGCGACGACGATCGTGTAGCGCATCGCGTCGTTTTCCTCGAGCGTCCGCACGACCTGCGCGACGGTGGACTGCTTCTGGCCGATCGCGTTGTAGATGCAGATGACGCCCGTGTCCTTCTGGTTCAGGATCGCGTCGATGGCGACCGCCGTCTTCCCCGTCTGCCGGTCGCCGATGATCAGCTCGCGCTGGCCGCGGCCGATCGGCACCATCGCGTCGATCGCCTTCAGGCCCGTCTGCACCGGCTCCTTGACCGACTGGCGATCCACGACGCCCGGCGCGATGCGCTCGATGGGCGAAAACGTTGTCGAGCCGAGCGGCCCCTTGCCGTCAATGGGCTGGCCGAGCGCGTTGACGACGCGGCCGAGCAGCTCCTCGCCGACGGGCACCGAGATGATGCGGCCCGTCCGCTTGACCAGATCGCCTTCCTTGATCTCCTTGAACTCGCCGAGCAGCACCGCCCCGACGCTTTCCTCTTCGAGGTTCAGCGCGATGCCGAACACGCCGTGCGGAAACTCGAGCATCTCGCCGGCCATCGCGTTGTCCACGCCGTGGACGCGCGCGATGCCGTCGCCGATCGAGATGATGCTGCCGACTTCGGCCACATCGACGTCGACCGCGAAGCTCCCGATTTGTTCCCGGATGATCTTGGAGATCTCTTCAGCTTTAATATCCATCGTCTAGTCCGTAAGCCCTCAGCCCTGAGCCCTGAGCCCTGAGCCCTAATTTCTAATCCCTGGCGTGCTCGAGCGTCTGTTTCATCCGCTCGAGCTGTCGAACGACGCTGCCGTCGTACACCGTGCTGCCGATGCGCGCGACGAGGCCGCCGATGATCGCCGGATCGATTTTCGTGGCCAGCAGCACGGTCCGTCCCGTGAGCGCCGCGAGCCCGTTCCGGATTGCCTCCTCCCGCCCCGCGTCGAGCGCCGTCGCCGTCGTCACTTCCGCGCGGACGACGCCGCGGTGGTCGAGTAGGCGATCGCGGTAGGCCGCGAGCAGGTCCGGCACGAGGACGAGGCGATCGCGGTCGGCGAGCAGCGCGAGCAGCTTCGAGACGATCGGCGTGAACCCGGCCTGCGCGAGCAGGTCGCCGACGGCGGCGCGCTTGCGCGCCACGGGCACCGCCGGGTTGAGCAGCACTTTCTCGAGCAGCGGGTACTGCGTGAACAGATCGGCGAACTGCGCGAGCTCGTGCTCGACGAGCTCGAGGTCCGCCTGCTCCTTGACGGCGACGTCGAGGAGCGCGCGCGCGTAGCGGATGGCGGCGGTTCTGTTCGTCATATCCCGGAAGAAACCGCCGAGACCGCTGAGAACGCAGAGAAAAACATATAAGGTTTCGTCGTGGCGGAGCTTGCGAAGAGTTTCACAAGCAGCCCAGATTTATACCATTCAAAGACGACCCGCCACAAGCCGAACTCATGGGCGCACCACGATGTGCACGCCGGGCTGTGACGCCCCCACCGACCCGACGCGGGAGGCCGTCACGCCGGCTGACGCCAGAGCCAGGGCGACCCCGTCCGCCGCCTGGCCGCTGGCCGCAATCAGCAGACCACCAGAGGTTTGCGGGTCGTACAGGATCGCCTCCCGGTCGGCGTCCACCCCCGCTTCCACCGAGACCCCGGCGGCGAAATATTCCTGGTTCGACCCGAGACCGCCGGACCGGTTCAAGCGTGCGATAGCCAGCACCCCCGTGAAGACGGGCACTCTTCCGGCCTCGATCGTCACCGTGACCCCGCTCGCCGCCGCCATTTCGGAGGCGTGCCCGATGAGCCCGAATCCGGTGATGTCGGTGCACGCGTGGACGGCGCCGGCCGGGAGCGCCTGCAGCGCCTCGGCGGCCGCGCGGTTCAGCGTGCGCATCGACAGCACCGCCTCCGCCGCGAGCGCGGGATCGACGCGGTCGAACTTGATCGCGGTGCCGACAAAGCCGGTGCCGAGCGGCTTGGTGAGGAACAGCACGTCGCCGGGGCGCGCGCCGGCGTTGGCCATCATGCGCGCGGGATCGATCGAACCGGTCACCGCGTACCCGAACTTGATTTCCTGATCGCGCACGGTGTGTCCGCCGAGCAGCGCGACGCCGGCCTCGCGCAGCTTGTCGAAGCCGCCGCGGAAGATCTCGCGGATCGTTCCGGCGTCGAGCCCTTCCTGGGGAAACGCCGCGATCGCCAGCGCGGTCAGCGGACGTCCGCCCATCGCGTAGATGTCGCTGACGGCGTTGGCCGCGGCGATCTGGCCGTAGAGGTACGGGTCGTCGACAATCGGCGTGAAGAAGTCCACCGTCTGCACCAGCGCCGGCCCGCTCTCCCACCGGTACACACCCGCATCGTCCGCGGTCCTGAAGTCGAGCAGGACACGGTCGTCGGTTTGCGCGGGGATGTCACTCAGCACCTGAGCGAGCTCGCCTGCGG
>JAYVYV010000169.1:0-4243 GCA_043783985.1 Acidobacteriota bacterium
ATCGGCGGCGGTCGGCTGTCCGGCCGCGCCGGGAAGTGGACGATCGGCGCGCTCAACATCGCGAGCGACACCGACCGGGTGGTGAACGCCGCGCGCACCGACTTCACCGTGCTGCGGGTGCGGCGCGACATCCTGCGGCGCAGCGCGATCGGCGCGCTGTTCACCCAGCGCTCGAAGGCGACGCTCGCGCCGAACGGCAGCGAGCTCTCCGGGATCGACGGCAATTTCTCGTTCTACCAGAACGTCTACTTCAACGGCTTCGTCTCGAAGTCGAAGACCGAGACCCGGAACGGCGACGATCTCAGCTACCGTGGCCAGTTCAACTACGCCGCCGACCGCTACGGCATTCAGGTCGACCGGCTGGTGGTGCCGGTCAACTTCAACCCCGAGGTCGGCTTCCTGCCGCGCAGCAACTTCCGGCGCAACTACGTGTTCGGCCGCTTCAGCCCGCGGCCGACGCAGGCCACGCGGATCCGCAAGTTCTCGTTCGAGAGCAGCCTGAACTACACCACCGACAACATCAACCACCTCGAATCACGCGAGGCGCTCGGCGCCTTCCGGATCGAGATGCAGAACAGCGACGCCATCCACGTCGAGTACTTCCGCGACTACGAGTTCCTGCGGCGGGCGTTCCAGGTCACCGACACGCTGCGGATTCCGGTCGGCGGCTACCAGTTCACCCACCTCCGCGCCGCCTACAGCCCGGGCCAGCAGCACCGGCTCTCGGGCACCGCCGCGGTCGACGTCGGCACCTTCTACGACGGCACCAAGCGGACCGCCTCGCTCAACGCCCGCCTCGGCGTCACGACGCAGCTCGGCGTCGAGCCGAACATCTCGCTCAACTGGATCGAGCGCGCGGGCGCGCGCGAGACCGTCATCGCCGCCGGCGCGCGGACCACGTTCACGATGACGCCGCGGATGTTCGTCGCCGCGCTGGTACAGTACGCCTCGAGCACGACGTCGCTCTCGACCAACCTGCGGTTTCGCTGGGAGTATCACCCCGGCAGCGAGCTGTTTGTGGTGTATACGGAAGGGCGCGACACGCTGCCGCCGAGCGGCACCGGCACCGCGCTCGAGAATCGCGGCTTCGTCGTGAAGATCAACCGGCTGATCCGCTTGTAGCGCAATCGCCACAGGCAGTGTCCTCGCGCTGTCGTCCGCCTCACCAGACTGGCGGGACGCCGGTTCTTTTGCTCGTCGGCAGCGATGCTCAGACTGTTCTGGCTGATCAGACCCTACCGGGGTGACCTCGCGATCGTCCTGGTGCTGGCGTTCGCGCAGTCTATCGGCTTCGTCGGGAGTGTCCAGCACCTCGGCAAGTCGCGCGCAGCAGTCGGCAGTTGGCGGTCTCAGTCGTCGGTGCGGCCGCGGCGGAGCGACTTGACCTCGCTGCGCTGGCGTTTTGATTCCAGGCGCTTCTCTTTGGCAGCGCGCTTCGGTTTGGTCGGGCGGCGTTTCTTCGGGCGGACCGCGGCGTGCTGGATCAGCGCGATCAGCCGAGCCCGCGCCGCCTCGCGGTTCTGCGCCTGGGTGCGGTGCTCGCGGCTGTCGATCAGCAGCACGTCTTCGCCGGTCATCCGGCTGCCCGCCAGGGTCATCAGCCGTTCCTTCACCTCGAACGGCAGCGACGAGGCGCGCACGTCGAAGCGGAGCTCGACGGCGGTGGACACCTTGTTGACGTTCTGCCCGCCTGGCCCCGAGGCGCGCACGAAGCGCTCCTCGAGCTCGCGCTCTTCGATGCCGATGGTGTCGGTGATGCGGATCATGCCTCTACATTAACCATGAAGGCGCGAAGGCACGAAGACAACACGAAGAAGGCCAAAGAGGTGGTTGCATTCAGATCGCGGCGAACGCGAGGCAGGCCCAGCCGATGAGGAAGAGCAGTCCGCCGATCGGGGTGACGGCGCCGAGGATGGTGACGCCGGTCACCGCCAGCAGGTAGAGGCTGCCCGAGAACAAGACGATGCCGGCGGCGAAGCACCAGCCGGCGGTCTGAATCAGCCAGCCGCCCATGCGCCCCATGATGCCCGCGACCAGGATCAGGGCGAGCGAGTGATAGATGTGGTACTGCACCCCGGTCTGGAACACGGCCATCATCTCCGGCGACAGCCGCGCCCTCAGCCCGTGCGCGCCGAAGGCCCCGAGCGCCACCGCCAGAAACGCCGCCACCGCGCCCAGCAGCAGGAAGGTTTTGTCCATAGCGAACCATTCTAGCCCGCGCCCCGTCTATAGCCTTGGTGAATGTATCCACAGTGGCTATAGTTGAGGACATGCTGCCTTCCGCGACCTTTCACATCCTGCTCGCGCTCGCCGAGGAGGACCGCCACGGCTACGCGATCATCCAGGAGGTCGCCGCCCGCACCGGCGGAGACCTCAAGCTGAGCGCCGGCACGCTTTACCGCTCAATCCAGCGCATGCTCGAGCAGGGGCTGATCATCGAGACGCGCGAGCGCCCGGCGCCGGAAGACGACGACGAGCGCCGTCGCTACTACCGAATCACGACGGAGGGGACCGCCGCCGCGAAGGCGGAAGCACGCCGGCTCGGACAGCTCATGAAGATCGCGCGCGCGGCCGGCTTCGCACCAGGGAAGGCCTAGCGATCTGAGGATCTGCCTGCCGATTTGAGGATCTATGGAGCTGAGGATATGAGGACCTACCGGTTGCTCCTGCACGCCTACCCCGCGTCGTTCCGCAACGAGTACGGCGACGAGATGCGCGCGGTGTTCGCCCGCCGTCTCGCCGGCAGCGGACCGCTCGGCGCGCTGTTCCTCTGGCTCGGAGCGATCCCCGAAGTACTCGGCAACGCCGCGCTCGTGCACTGGGACCTGCTGCGCCAGGATCTGAGCTACACCGCGCGCATGCTGCGGCGCTCGCCCGGGTTCGCCGTCACGGCGATGCTGATCGTCGCGCTCGGCATCGGCGCGACCACCGCGGCATTCTCGGTCACCGATTTCGTGCTGCTCCGTCCGCTCCCGTTTGCGGAGGCGGATCGGCTGGTCCGGCTCTACGAAAAAACGCCGGCCTACTCGCAGCTGGAACTCTCGGCGGCGAACTATCGCGACTGGAGGCAGGGCAGCACGGTGTTCGAGAGCATCGGCGTGCACCACTCCGCGGCCGGCAACCTGGTCGGCCTCGGCGAGCCGCTGCGGGTCGAAGGCACCGCCGTGTCCTTCGATCTGTTTCCGACGCTGCGGGTGCAGCCGCTGATCGGCCGGCTCTTCACCGAGACCGACGACCGCGACGGCGCGCCTGGCACGCTGGTCCTCAGCTACCGGCTGTGGCAGACCCAGTTCGGCGGCGATCTGTCGATCGTCGGTCGCCAGCTGCTGCTCGACGCCGAATCGTTCACCGTCATCGGCGTCATGCCGCAGGCGTTCCGCTTCCCGAACAGCGAGGTGTCGTACTGGACGCCGCTGCGTTTCAAGGCCGAGGCGTACGTTGATCGCAACGACAACTGGCTCTACTCGGTCGGCCGGCTGCGCCGCGGCGTCACCTTCGATCAGGCGCAGGCGGAAATGGATCTCCTTGCCGCGCGCACCACGCAGCAGTTCCCGGGTGAGAACAAGGACGTCGGCGCGACCCTGACCAGCCTCGCCGACGACGGGGTGTCGCAACAGGCGCGCATGCTGCTCTACGCCCTGTCGGGCGCGGCGGCCTGTGTGCTGCTGATTGCCTGCGCCAACCTCGCCAACCTGCTGCTGGCACGGGCGCTCGAACGGCGCCGCGAGCTCGCCGTCCGCACCGCGATGGGCGCCGGCCGCGAGCGCATGGTCCGGCAGCTGATGACCGAGAGCCTGCTGCTCGCGCTCGGCGGCGGCGTGCTCGGCGTCGCCACCGCCTATACCGCCGTGCCGCTGCTGAACCGGCTGGTGCCGACCAATCTGCCGCTGGCGAGCGCGCCGACCGTCGATCTGCGCGTGCTGCTGTTCGCGATCGCGCTCACCGTCGTCACCGGGCTGGTGTTCGGCCTCGCGCCGCTGCTGCGGATCGGCGGCGAAGCCGATCTCGGCGGGCTGCGGGAGGGCGCGCGATCGGGAGGCGGCCACAAGGAGGGTGTGCGCTCGACGCTGGTGGTCGTCGAGATCGTCGCGTCGGTCGTGCTGCTGGTCTCCGCCGGGCTGCTGATCCGCGCCCTGTGGAACGTTCAGCTCACCAATCCCGGATTCCGCTCCGACGGCGTGCTGACGCTGCAGACCCCGCTGCCGTCGCCGCAGTTCGATCGCGTCGTCACCCGCGACGCCTT
>JAYVYV010000170.1:0-11453 GCA_043783985.1 Acidobacteriota bacterium
GGCGCCTCGGCCGCCGGCTGCGCCTGGGCGGTCGCCGTCCACACGACGGCGGCGACGACGGCCGCGAGCGCGGGCATGAATGGAACACGCGAACGAACAACGGCGGTACTCATGGGTCTCCTTGTCAGGCAGCAAGCGTGAGCGGTTCGAACAGCGAAGGGCGTTCTTGAATCGTCACGGGTCGGTTGAAGTAAAAGAACAGCGTGGACAGCAGTATCGAGTGATAGACGGCCCAGATGGTGTTGATGAGGTAGGACAGGTCCCCGCCGCGCGTGACCATGAAATACACTCCCGCGATCGCGGTGGCGACGTTGGCGAGGAACATCGCGAATTCGGGCAGCAGCGATCGGAGCGGCACCGCGCCGCCCACGCCCTTGGGCGTCACGCCGAACGCGCGCTTGAGCCCGAAGATGGCGACGACCGCGGCCGAGATGTAAATGCGGAAGGTCGAGAAGCTCAGGGCGCTCGCCAGCCACACGCCGCGAATCGAATAGCGCCGCACCTTCATCCCGAAGAAAAAGAGATTCATCGTGAAAAAGATATAGGGGACGAAGAAGGCCAGATACAGGTTCGAACGCGTCTGGAGCGGACGGATGTTGAAGAAGATGAACAGCATCGGCGCCGCCATGAAGATCGCGTTGGCGAACCCGACGAAATAATACGTGCCAGAGAGCAAGTACTCCCACCACTGACCGGGCGTCAGCGCGCGCGGATTGCGCGCCAGGTCGCGGAATGCGTGCAACCCCACCGCCATCGTGCCCATCGCCCATCGCATCTGCTGCGTGAAATACGCCGGCAGCGTCTCGGGACCCATCCCCAGGACGTAGGCCTGGTTGACGTAAGCGGTTTTCCAACCCTTGGCGTGCAGGCGGATCGAGGTCGCGAAATCCTCGGTGATGGACGTCTCGTCGAAGTAGTGGCGGCGGCCTTTGACGACGCACTCGATCGACAGCAACGCCGCGCGGCGGATGACGACGTTGGAGCCGCAGCAGAACATCGCCTCCGAATACGACTTTCCTTCGCAGATGTACTCGAAGAACACCGCCTGCTGGCACTTCGCCGCTTCGGCGACCGGCATCCCTTCCGTATGGACATAGATCTGAGGCGCCTGGACGAAGGCGAGCGCCGCGTTCTCCTCCATGAAAGGGATGATTTCCCTCAGCCACGATTCAACCGGACGTTGATCGGCGTCGAGCACCGCGAGGTACGGCTCGGTCAGCACGGGGATGAGATCGTTGATGGCCCCGGCCTTATAACCTGCCCGGTTGGTGCGTTGGACGAGCCGGGCCCCGTATTTCAGCGCGAGTCGCTCCGTGCTCTCCCGGCAATCGGGCCGCGTCGAATCGTCGAGCAGATAGATCGTCAACGCCGGGTAGTCCATGGCCCGGACCGCCGCCACCGTCTCCTCGAGGACATCTTCCGACTCGTTGAACGCGGCGATGAGGACGGCGACCGGCGTCACGGTGTGCTCGGCGAACACGATCGGCACCGCCGCCACCTGCCGGCGCGCCGCCTTGATCACGCTGCCGAAATACCCGACCCCGTGGACGATGAGAAACAGCTCCGCGCCGAAGAGCAACACCGCCATCATGACTTCGGCGGCCGACTGACCAGAGGAGAAGACCAGCGTGAGACGTACCGAGACGTACGCCACCATGAGGAGGAGCGTGAGTACGCTGACGCCGAACAGGAGCATCAGTGCGCCAGGCGGAATTTTCGCGTCGAAGAGTCGTCGATTCATCAAGGGCGGCAACGGCTGCAACTCGTTGGTGCAAAAGCGCAGCCAACGCTGGGCTGGACTGGCGTGTTTCTTGCGAGGCTGAGCTGCACTGATGAGCCATATCGGCCGGTTGACTGGACTAATGCGGGAGGAAGACGAAGATGAAACGCTCGGTGGACTATGCAGGACGTTGCGCCATGGTTGTTCTCTGCGGGTTGACGTTCTCGAATTGTCGCCCCACGGCGGACGCGGTGGATGTCAAGAACCCCGCCGCCTTTGTGGCCGCGGCGGCCAAGGGCGACACCAGCGCAGTGAATCGATTCCTTACGGCGGGCATGAGTCCCGATACGCGCAACGATAGCGGAGACAGCCCCTTGCTTGCGGCCGCCAACGCAGGCCAGCTCGAAACTGTCCAGCTCCTGCTCGCCAAAGGCGCCGACCCGAACATTGCCAAGTCGAAGGACGGCTGGTCGCCGATGCTGGCCGCGGCCCAGACCGGTCACGTTCCCGTGATCGAAGAGCTGGTCGCGTGGGGCGGCGACGTCAACGCTGCCACTCCCGAGGACTTCACGCCGCTCATGGCTGCCGCCAAGAACGGCCATGAAGAGGCCATGCGAACGCTCCTGGACTACGGCGCCGTCGTGAGCACGACCAACAAGGATGGGTGGTCGGCGCTGCTGGCGGCGGCCGAATCCAACAAACCCGCCGTGGTTGAAGCGCTGCTCAAAGCCGGGGCCGATGTCAACGGCTCCACGACCGACGGATGGACTCCCCTGATGGCGGCGTCGAAAGCCGGCAACGCCGCAGCCGTGACGGCATTGACCGATGCCGGGGCCGACGTCAACGCCAAGAACAAAGACGGATGGACCGCGCTGATGGCCGCCGCGGAAGGCGGCAGCACTGAGGTGGCGAATGCGCTGGTCGCGCACCGCGCCAACGTCAACGCCGCGAGCAACGACGGATGGACGCCGTTGATGGGCGCCGCCGACAAGGGCCGCGCCGAGATCGCGCGCGTGCTGCTCGACAAGGGCGCGAAGGTGACCCCCGCGAATCACGAGAAGCGGACCGCGCTGACCTACGCTGAAAAGGGCAAGCACGACGACGTCGTCGAGCTCCTCAAAAAATCCGGCGCGAAGTGACATCGGCGCCGCTGCGGGTGTCGGCGCTGATCGCGCTGCTGGCCGCCGCCTCAGGCTGCGGGGGCCGCGCGCGCGATCCGCGTGACCGGCTCGTGCAGCTCAATATTCCCTACACGCCGGACGCCTGGCTCGCACAAGCCGGGGCCGGCGACACCGCCGCGGTGACGGCGTTCCTGGCGGCGGGCATCGACCCCAACCTTCGCGACGCGGGCGGCAACACCGCGCTCCTGAACGCGGCCGCCGGCGGGCACGACGAGGTGGTGCGGGCGCTGCTCGGCAAAGGCGCGCGCGCGAACGTCACGAATGCCCGCGGCACGACGCCGCTGGCGGCCGCCATCCTCAACGACCACCCGAACACGGTCGCGCTGCTGCTCGGCGCCGGCGCCGACCTCACGGCGCCTTCCGTCGGCAGCCACCCGCTCATGCTGGCCATCCGCGCGCGCCGGCCGCGGGAGGTCAAACAGCTCCTCGACAAGGGCGCGCATGCCTACATTCAGGACGACCAGTGGTCCGCCCTGATGATGGCGGCGTTCCTCGGCGAGGTCGACATCGTCGACGCGCTGCTGGCGAAGGACGCCAATCTCAATGTCGCCAATGATGAAGGCGCCACCGCCCTCATGTGCGCGGCAAGCGCCGGTCAGACCGCGGCGGTTCGGGCGCTCCTGGCCAAGGGCGCCGCGATCGATTCCAAGGACATGGCCGGTCTGACGGCGCTGATGCTGGCCGCCAACAACGGACAGGCGGAGACGACCCGGGCGCTCATGGAGGCGGGCGCCGATACCGGCGCGCGCAGCCGGACCGGCGCCACCGCGGCGAGCCTGGCGTCAGCCAACGGTCATCAGGAGATTGTGGCGCTGCTGCAGGACAAGGCCGCCCGCGCAGCCGCCGCGGCCAAGCCGTGAACCGCGAGCTCGATCGGCGGGCGCCCCGGCGGTCTCGCCAGAGCCGCTACAGTTTCGCCAGAAACATCAGATCGTTGCGCAGCACGTCGAGCGATTTCGCGCAGACGTAGTTCGGCCCGTTTTCTTCACACGCTGCCGGCCCGGCGGCGATGGCGCCGGATCGCAACTCCTGGGAGAGCAGCGCGTTCGACGCCTGGTACCGCTGCACGACGCGAAGCCACGTCGCGTTCTCGTCGGCCCGTCCGGCGCTCCGCCAAAGCTCGTAGGCGGCGGCGACGACACCCGTGGCGTCCTTGCCAGCCTCACCGTGAACCAGAACGGCACCATCCTGTGCACGATGGCGCTTCATGATATCGAGCAGTTCCCCCGCGGCGTGCAGGCTGCTGCGATCGGTCCTGCCATAGGCTTGATCCGCAGCGACCGGCAGCGACGTGGCGGTCACGGCGTAGCCCGTTCGTTCCGTCCAGTAACGAAAGTAGCCCTCCTCCGCGTAGAAGTCGCTCGCGGGGACCAGCGACACGACGTGACGGATGTTCATCGCGCGCAGAAAGAAAAACGTCTGCTCGTCCTGAAACGCGACCGGCTGACCGCTCGGGGCTCCGGAGGCGTCCTTGCCCGGCGTCCGCGTGAAATCGCTGCCGCGATACAGCACGCCTCGTTCCACAGTCCGGAAGTTGTACAGCAGCGTCTCGCCCTGCGTGTTCTTCACGACGTGGGAGTCGGACACGCCGTCGTCTGAAAGATCGAGCGCCGCCGACGTGCCGGCCGACGGACCGCACGCCGCGAACACGAGGGTGACGACGATCGCGACGCTGCCGGCAAGATTGAGCAAAAGGCGTGGCGTTCGGCGCGTCATGTGGTCACTCCAGAGAACCTAGCTCACAGCGGACTTGAGCGTGAAGAGCAGCCAAAGCACGTGCCTGAAGTGCATCGCGAATTCCAGCACGGCGAGCGCGCCGAGCGCGTACAGCACGTAGCTTTGCGGGGAACGCGAAAAGCCGCTGGCGATCCAGTTGGCCGCCGCGTGCACGGTCCCGCGGCGGTCGAAGAGCCGCATCGCAGCGGCGCTGAACGCGACGCCCAGCGCCGCTCCCGCCAGCATGTCGTCCGGATAGTGAAATCCCACCGCGACGCGTACCACCGCGAGCAGGCACGCAAAAACGGTCCACGTCCAGGCGACGCGCCGGTTCCACCAGAACAGCGCCGCGGGAAGCGCGCCGAGCAACGCCGCGTGGTCGCTTGGAAACGATCCGAACGTCCGCAGACCGTCGAACGCCCCCGGTGTGCCGCGTACCGGCAGGTAGGTGGCAAACGGGCGGTCGACATCCAGCGAGAACGCGATGAGGCGCGCCGTCACGTAGGCCGCCATACCGGCTGCGGCGAACACGATCAGGCGGGCGCGGCTTTCCTGCCGTGTGATGGGCGGGATGGATCCGGATGCCTGTTGAAGGGAAGGGCCGTCAGGCCGTGCGTCGCTGTCCGTGCGCCAGAACCAGAGCCACGCAATGGTGCCCAACGTCGCCACGTCGCCGCCTTTGTCCGTGACGAACAAGCCGAGCTCGAAGAAGCGGGGATGCCGCGCCAGAAAGTGATTCAGGAATAGTAAGACGCGCGCGTCGGCGAGGGAGAGGAGTAATCGCATTGGTTCAGTCGGAGAACGCCTCGAGTCGACCGCTGCAAGACGACCGCCAGCGCCGGATGGCTGAATTATTGCGGGGGACTCCGTGACGCCGACGAAGGCCTGCGTCGGAGGATGGAGGAGAGGACGGTTGAGCGGAGCAAAGATGCCGCGCCGCGGCGGGACGCGTGCGTGCTCGAAAGGACTCCAGTGAATCGAATTCTGACGGCGAACCTCCGGCACGATACACCACGAGTTCACGCCAGCACGCCGCTGCGCGCGGACGCCGCGACCGATCACCTCGACACAGTTGAGCTAGTCCTCCAGTGCGCGTGGCGATGAACCGATGAACCGGCTGCTCCTCACATTCGCCATCGTGTCGATCGTCGGACTGCGGCCGATCCTGTCGCGGGAGACATCAGCCTCGAACGGGCTCGCGCCGTTGCTCCAGGCCGAGCAGACCGAGCGGCAATCCAGCACCGAATGGCATCGTCTCGAGCGTCGGTATCTGGTGTCCCCCGACGATGGCCGTCTCTTCGACGCCGCCGCGCGCACGGCGTGGGCCTACGTCGCGCGGCACTACGAGCCCGCGACGGGCCTCGTGGATGCCACAGCGGGTTATCCGTACACCACCGTGTGGGACATTGGGAGTGGCATCGGCGCGCTGTACTGCGGGCACGCCCTCAAGTTTCTCGACGACAGCGAATACGACCGGCGCATGCGTCGCGTCCTCGAGACCGTTCGCACGATGGGCATCGTCGACAAGACGGCGTTCAACAAGGTGTACTCGACCCGCACGGCGGCGATGGTGGGCCGCGATCAGCGGCCGTCGACACGCGGCTACGGATGGTCGACGACCGATCTGGGCCGGCTGCTCGTCTGGCTCGACATCGTCGCCAAGACACAGCCGGCGTACGCCGCGGATGCCGCGGCGATCGTGAAGCGGCTGGATTTCACGCGGCTCGTCGCGGACGGCTACATGTGGGGCGAGGACTTCGATGCGGCCTGGAAGGCGCGCAGGTATCAGGAAGGGCAAATCGGCTACGAACAGTATTCCGCCAGCGGATTCGCCGCGTGGGGCGCGACGGTCGATCGCGCGCTGCGCCTCGAGGAGAATGCGCTGCCGATCACGATCATGGGGCACACGCTCTATGCCGATACGCGTGGCCGCGATCGCATCACGAGCGACCCCATGATCCTCATGGGCCTCGAGGTCGGCTGGGATCCGCCGATGGAACGGTTCGCCCGTGATCTCCTCGGGGTGCAGGAGGCGCGATACCGCAAGACCGGACACGTCACCATGGTCGCGGAGGATGCCATCAGCCGTCCGCCGTATTTTTTCTACTACTTCAGCGCGTACACGCATCGAACCGCGTTTGGCCTGGACGTGCAGAAGCGCGGCGCCTACGTCGACGAGCCGCGCTGGGTCAGCGCCAAGGCGGCATTCGCCTGGCACGCGCTGCTGCCGCGGCAGTACACCCGGCTTGCCATGCAGACGGTGACGCCCGCCCAAACGGAGGCCGGTTGGGGATCCGGTGTCTTCGAAGCGACCGGCAAGTCCACCGGCTCGCTGAACGTCAACACCGCGGCGGTCATCTTGACCGCCGCGGTGGTCCAAATGCGCGGGCAGCCGCTGCTCAGGGCGGCGTTCGCCTCCCCGCAGCCATGAGAGGATCCGACCGCCGAATGAAAATGCTTCTGCTACTGACCCTGCTGGTTCTGGCGCTCGGCGGGCGGGCGTCGAAGGCCAAAGTGCAGCCGTCCGACGCAAACGCCGCGATCTCACTCGCAGGCGACTGGAAATACCTGCCGTTCGAAGGGACGACGAATCTGGGGGAGCCGGCGGTGTCCGACGCAGACTGGCCCGCGATGCGGCTCCCGTCGAACTGGTTCCTGAAAGGGAAGACCGAGTATCCCGTCGCCGCCGATCGGTTTCCCGTTTCGCCGAGCGCCATCGTCAACCCCGGCGATCTGGGACCGGCCGGCCCCGAACGCGGACTCGACTACGCGGGGACGATCTGGTTCAGACGGCATTTCACGTACACGTCCGGCGGCCTCGCGATCCTGCGCTTCGACATGGTGGACTACTTCGCGGACGTCTACGTGAACGGGCATCTGGCGGGCCATCACGAAGGGACGTTTCAACCGTTCGAATTCGAGGTCTCGCGGTGGCTCGTGCCGGGCGACAACCTCGTCGCGGTCAAAGTCGGCGCTCCGGCGCAGGTGATCGACTGGACGGAGGAGTACCCCGCGAGCTGGCCCAAGCACCAGACGCAGATCAAGGGCATTTTCGGATACCACGACACGCGTCCCGGCGGAACGTCCGGTCGCGGGCAGGAGCGCGGGACGGGCGGCATCCTCGGAAACGTCACGCTGCGGCCTTCGTCGGGCGTGGATCTCGTGCGTGCGGAGGTGGCGCCGATGGACGTCACCGAGCAATCCGCGACGATCCGGATTGACTACGTGCTGCAGAACTGGACCAACGCCGCCCGCGCCGGCACGGTGACCGGCGAAATCGCGCCGAAGAATTTCACGAGCGATCGCAGGGATCGTTTCACGCAGGCGGTGACGCTGGCGCCCGGCGAAAACCGCGTGCGCGTCACGCGGCGGATCGAGCAACCGGCGCTCTGGTGGAGCTGGGATTACGGGAAGCCCAACCTCTATCAGCTCACGAGCACGCTCTCCGGAGCGTCGAAGACCGGACAGTCCGCCACATTCGGGATCCGCAGCATCCGGCACGACGACAAATGGGTGTGGTTCCTGAACGGGCGGCGAATCTTTCCGCGCGGCTCGAATTACATCTCGACGCAGTGGCTGTCCCAGGCCGATCGGCCGTGGTACGAACGTGACGTCGATCTCATGCTCAAAGCGAACCTGAATTCCATCCGCGTGCACGCCCACCTGGAGCGGCCGGAGTTCTACGACGTGGCGGACGAGCGGGGTCTCATGGTCTGGCAGGATTTTCCCCTGCAGTGGGGCTACAGCGAGCAGCCGACGTTCCAGGCCGAGGCGATCCGGCAGCTCGGGGACATGGTCGGGCTGTTCTTCGATCACCCGTCGATCATCGCCTGGTCGATGCACAACGAATCGCCGCATGCCATGTCGTGGATGAAGCGCAAGGCGCAGAACCAGAATCTCGCGCTGGATGAGGCGCTGTTCGCCGAAGCGACGCGGCGCGATCCGACACGCGTGGTGCACCGGGACTCCGGGACCGGGGACGGACATCCTTACCCCGGGTGGTACGGCGGCAAGGTCGCCGACTATGCCGGGCTGCCCGGCGCGCCGTTCCTCACCGAGTACGGCGCGCAGGCATTGCCGATTCCCGAGACCATGACGTCGATGTTGCCGGCCGACGCCCGCTGGCCGATCACCGAAGCGGGATGGGACGTCTGGGCCTTTCACAACTTCCAGCGCGACCCGACATTCAACACCGCGAAGCTGCAGCTCGGCAAGACGCTCGAGGAGTTCATCTGGGAAAGCCAGAACTATCAGGCGGCGCTGCTGCGCTTCGCGACCGAGCACTACCGCCGCGCGAAGTGGACCAAGGTGACGGGACTTTACCAGTTCATGTTCGTCGATGACTGGCCGTCCGTGACGTGGTCGGTCGTAGACTATTATCGTCGGCCCAAGCGCGGCTACACGACGCTCGGGGAGGCGATGCAGCCGACGCTCCCGAGCATCGAATACGCGATCGACAACCCGGCCGCGCCCATCACCCTCTGGGTCGTCAACGATCGGTTCGACGCGTTTCCCGAGGCGCACCTGAAGTGGAAGATCGGCGGGCAGGAGCATTCGCAGACGCTCGATGTGCCGGCTGACGGCGTCGTCAAGGCCTCCGTCATCGGCGTGGGCACGGCCATCGCCGCCGGCACCGACACCCTCGAGGTTTGGCTCGACGACCGCGCGGGACGCATACTGGGCAAGAACCGTCTCGAGGCGGCTGACTTCCTGTTGCGGAAGCAGTAGCCGCGGGAGGGCGAGGCGCAGCTGAAGAAGCGAGGGAGTCTGAGGAATCATGAAGATTGACGTCACCGAACGAGCCGGCGCCGCGGTGGTCCGGCCCAACGCCGCGCGCATCGACCTCCAGGTGGCAGCGGAGTTCCGCACGGCCCTGTTGCAGCTGATCGAAGGCGGACAGCTTCGCCTTGTCGTCGATATGAGCGACGTGCAGTTCGTGGACAGTTCCGGTCTCGGCGCCCTGGTGTCGGCGTTGAAGACCCTGAGGCTGCTCAAGCGCGACGGCGACATCCGGCTCGCCAACGTCCAGCCGCCCGTGGTGGCCCTGCTGGAGATCATCCGGCTCCATCGGGTGTTTTCCAGCTATCCGTCGGTCGATCAGGCCGTCGCCAGCTTTTCATAGGGCCGTGCGATGAAGGCGATGATCCTCGCGGGCGGCAAAGGCACCAGGGTGCGCCCGCTCACAGACACCGTGCCCAAACCGATGATCCCGATCATCAGCAAGCCGCTGATGGAATTCCTGATCGACCTGCTCAGACAGCATGGGTTCGATCAGATCATTGTGACGACGTCGTACCTGGCGGATGCGATCGAGGCCTACTTTCGTGAGGGGTCCAGATTCGGCGTGCAGATTGGGTACAGCTTCGAGGGCTACCATACCGAGGGGCGCAGCGTCTCCGACGGGCTCGGATCGGCCGGCGGCCTGAAGAAAATCCAGGAGTTCTCCGGCTTCTTCGACGAGACGTTCGCTGTCCTGTGCGGCGACGCCATCATCGATCTGGATCTCACGGCGGCGCTCGCATTCCACCGCGACCGTCAAGCGATCGCCACCATCGTCCTGAAAGACATGCCGCGCGCGCAGGTTGGCAGCTATGGGGTCGTGCAGACGGCGCCCGACGGCCGCATCCTGCAGTTCCAGGAAAAGCCGGATCCGAAGGACGCCGTCAGCACCACCATCAACACCGGGATCTACATCTTCGAGCCGGCCATCTTCGACCACATCCCGGCGGGCACCGCGTTCGACATCGGCGGCCAGTTGTTTCCCCGGCTCGCGTCGCTGGGGCTGCCGTTCTACGGCGTGGCGCTGCCGTTCTCCTGGATTGATATCGGCAGTACACCCGACTACTGGCAGGCGACGCAAATGATCCTGCGGGGCGAGTTCAAGATCGACATGCCGGGGCGCGAGCTGGCGCCGGGGATCTGGGGCGGGATCAATCTTGCTGTCGACCTGTCGCGGACCGACATTCAGGGTCCGGTTTATATCGGCTCGAGCACGGCGATCGAACCCGGCGCCACGGTGATCGGGCCGACCGCAATCGGGCGCAATTGCCTCGTCCAGGCGGGCGCCAGAATCAACGCCTGCGTTGTTCACGACTACACCCGGGTGTCTGGCTTCGCCGAGGTCAGCGAGAAGATCGTCAGCGGACGCTTCTGCGTGGATCGCTACGGGCGCAACGTGGAGCTCGCCGGCACGGGCTACGGCTTCGTCGTCGACGATGCCCGGGAGCGGCGCCGGTGGACCGACGACGACCAGGCCCTGATGGAATTCCTGACTTCACAGATTGCGCCGAATGACTGAAGACACAGAACCGTCGCGCCCCGAAGGCTATTCCTATGTGTCGGCGACCGTGCCGAGCCGCGCGGAGTCAGTCCGGCTGGCCGCCGGCTTCATCGTCCAGGCCGCGCGCAACATGCACGTCCCGGCCGCCTCCGACTCCCTCTTCGAAGTCGCCATCGTCGAAGCGCTCAACAACGCGGTCAAGCACGGCAACGCGGCGCATCAGCCGAGCGCGTCGATTGTCTGCGAGGTGGAGTTCGTCGCGCACCGCTTGACCGTACGCATCTTCGATCAGGGTCCAGGATACGCCCTGCCGAAGCCGACTCAGCCGGAGTGGACGGGGGACGACATCGCCGCCGTCCCGGAGAGCGGGTTCGGCATCCCGATCATCCAGAGCGTCTTCCCGATCGTCCGGACGATCACACGGCCGGGCAAGTTCGGGCTCGAAATGGTCCTGACGTTCTAGATATCGTTCACCTTTCTTGTCTCACGCTGGTCAGACACTGTTAGACTGCTCCGTCATATACGTAATCTCCCTTCGCTTTTTGTAATCCATCTC
>JAYVYV010000171.1:0-4229 GCA_043783985.1 Acidobacteriota bacterium
GCGGTAGCGCTTGTTCTTCACCTCCGGCGCGTGCGCCAGGAGGTTCTCGAGCGATCCGTACTGGACGATCAGCTCGCGCGCGCCTTTTTCGCCGACGCCGGGCACCCCCTTGATGTTGTCGATCGTGTCGCCCATCAGCGCCAGCACGTCGACGACGTGATCGGGCGCGACACCGAATTTCTCCTTCACCCCGTCGGCGTCGTACCACGTGCCGTCGTCGCGGGGGTTGAACACGCGGACGCCGTGGCCGACGAGCTGGAAGAAGTCCTTGTCCATGGTGACGATCGCCACCTCGAAGCCGGCGGCCACCGCCTTCATCGCCAGGGTGCCGATCACGTCGTCGGCTTCGTAACGATCGGAGGTGAGGATCGGCACGCCGAGCGCCTCGCAGGCGGCGTGGACCATCGGAATCTGCTGCGCGAGCTCGCCGGGCATCGGCGCGCGGTTGGCCTTGTAGTCGTCGACGAGGTCGTCGCGGAAGGTGCGGCCCGGAAGATCGAAGGACGCGGCGATGAACTCGGGCTTGTGCTCGTTGATCAGCTTGCGGAGCATGTTGACGAAGATGTAGACCGCGTTGGTCGGCGTCCCCTGCGCGTTGCGGAGCAGCCCACCCTCCGCGGTGCGGACCGGCGCGTGATACGCGCGGTACATCTGCGAGCTGCCGTCGATCAGATAGAGCACAAATTTTTACTATATCATTTGCAGGTGATGCGCCTTCGCGTGCGAGTAGTACCGTCGAACGCAAAGGCCGCAGAGAAAACCCGGCTCGGCGTTCTCTGCGCTCTCTGCGTTCTATTCCTGTTCAGCGCCTGCGGCGGCACGACGACGCTGTTCCGGCAGTACGAGTACGAGGAAGAGGTGTACCTCTCGCTCGACGGGTCGGCGACCGTCTACGTCAACAGCTCGCTGCCGGCGTTGAATGCGCTGCGCGGGACGTCGTTCGACGCGACGCCGGCCGCGCGTGTCGACACCGCGGCCGTCCGCGCGTACTTCTCCACCCCGGCCACGCGCGTCATCCGCGTGAGCCAGTCGCGCCGCAACAACCGCCGGTTCGTCCACGTCCGGCTCGACGTCGCCGACATCACAAAGCTCGGCGGCGTGGCGCCGTTCGCCTGGTCGACGTACCGGTTCACGCGTGACGGCGATCAGTTCAAGTACCTGCAGACGGTCGGCGCGGCGGCGGGCAAGGACGTCGGCAACGTCGGCTGGAACGGCAGCGAGATCGTCGCGTTCCGCCTGCATCTGCCGAGCAAGATCCGGTACCACAACAGCGGGCGCGAGGTCGGGCGGGGCAACATCCTGGTGTGGGAGCAGTCGCTGGTCGATCGGCTGCGCGGCGTGTCGGTGGTGTACGACGCGAAGGGCGGCTACGGCGCGCTCGACGCGCGCATGGACGCCCAGTCGATTCTCTACACGACGCTCTGGCTCTTCGGCACGACGTTCCTGGCGGTCGCGATCGCGTTCTGCGGGGTCATCTGGTGGGTGATGCGAAGAGGGTCACGCGGAAAAGCAAACGAGGGCAGGTAGGGCAGGCAGGCCGGCTGGGGACGTCCGACCCACCTGGCTTACCCGCCCCACCTCACTCACCCGAACTATCTAGAACCGGACGCCGACCGCCATGCGGAACAACCGTCCCCCGTTGGTGCCCGGAATCGGCTGCGGGTACTGATTGTCGCGCGTCGCCTTGCCGAAGTTCGGACCCTGGATGTATCCGGTCGCCAGGCCGTTCGCGTCTTTCGGGCTGTTGGGATCCGCGGTCACCGTCGTGTCCCAAGAAATGAGCTTATCGTTGTTGAGCACGTTGTAGAACTCCACTTTCACCCACGGCTTGACGGCTTTGAAGACCGGGATGCTGTAGGTCGCGGCGAGGTCGAGCAGGCCGAAGCCCCGGAAATCGCCGACGCCACGCGCACCAAAGAACAAATTCTGCGAGGTGCTGGAGTTGATGTTGTTCGTCGGATAGCCCGGATTCCTCGCGAGCTCGATCGCCGTCAGCGGCACCGACGCGGCGACGAAGCTGAAGACTTGCCCGGAGTCGATGCGCCAGATCGGCGACAGATCGACGGCTCCGAAGCGTCCCATCTTCTGCGAGTAGGTGCCGTACACCCGTACCTTGTGCTTCTGATAGTCGGCCAGACGGCCTTCCGGCAGATAGCGATCGAGTGCGGGCCCGAGGATTTCCGGATAGTCGCCGAATACCGACGAGATGCCCGGCTGGTTCGCCGCCTCCACGTTCGAGTTCCCCTCGTTCTTGAGCTGCACGGTATAGTGCGCGCCGACGTTCAGGAACCGGGGAAAGCGATAGCCGCTCTGGAGCACCAGCGCCTGATACTCGCGATCCACGCCGTTCGTGTTGCCGATCACGACGCGGCTCAGGTCGCCGATGTTGGCGCCATTGCGGTTGACGTTCACGATCCCGTTCGTCAGGTTAATCGTGTCCTCGACGAAATCGAACCAGCGGCGGAACTGATAGGTCGCCCGCGCGTAGCCGCGCGTGCCGAGCTCGCGGCCGACGCTCGTCGTGAACTCGCGCACCGTTGGCGAGTGGAGCCCGTCGGCCACCGAGATGTTGGCCGTCGGGAAATTCGCGCCGATGATCGCCGTGTAGCTCGCCGGATTCAGGCCGGGCGCGAAATCGCGCCCCTGACCCGCCGGACCGGTGTAGCCGTACGTCACGACGCTCGGGTTGCCGACGTCGGTATTCGCCGCGAACTGCGCTTCACTGTACTTGCCGGCGTAGTGGCCGTAGGAGGCCTGAAGCACCGTGCGGCCGTTCCCCTCCATGTCGTAGGTCACGCCGAACCGCGGCACGATCGTCGTCGTGTCGACCGTGACGATGTCGCCGGTTGCATTGCTGCGCACCGACTCGAACCGCCCGCCGATGTCGATCGACAGGCGTGACGTCGGGATCCAGTGGTCTTGGAAGTACAGCGACGAGGTGTTGATGTTGACGATCGCGCCGACCGTTGGCAGCCAGTTCTGGACGCGCGACACGCCCGGGGTGAACACGGGAATCGGGACCCCGAAGGAGTCGTACACGGGCTTGCCCCCCGACGGCAGGTAGTCGGACTGGAACACGTAGTTCGTCGCGCTCTGGGAGTTGCCGCCCGTGCGCGTGCTTCGGTAGTACTCGCCGCCGCCCTTGAGGTCGTGCGTGCCGGCCTTCTTGCTCGACAGCGTGTACGACAGGCTGCCGGTGAACTGCCTGTTGTTGCGGTTTTCCGGATCGAGCCCGCTGAAGTACGGCGCCGCGTAGAGAAGGCCGGCCGTCACGCCCGGCGTGAGGCCGCGCGTTCTGAAGGGCGACGCCGCAATCGCCGTGTTGGTGTTCCCGCCGCGGAAGCCGAACTTTTTCTGGGAATACTGCAGCGTCGCAAAGAATTTGCTGGCCAGTACCCCGTTGTAGTTCGTCACGAACAGGTTGTTCGGCTGCGTCTGGTTGATGAGCACGGACGGATCGAGCGAGTTGCTGTTGAGGCTGTACCGGTTGTTCAGCTCCAGGCTGTTGGTCGTGTAATCGCCGGAGATCGTTTGCGCTGACGCCGGCGAGCCGGTGAACTTGATTTCGCCCCGCTTGTTCGTGTCGCTGCGGACCGCTTGCTGGTCGCTCAACACGAACGTCAGATTGGTGTTGCTCTTCTCGAACCGTCCCGAGGAGAAGAACCACAGCTTGTCCCGCATGATGGGCCCGCCGAAGGTCCCTTCGGAGGTCTTGCTGAGCCGATCCGGGTTCGTGATGGGTGGGGTCGCCGCCTTCTGCCGCGGCGTCTCGTCAATCCATTTCGGGTTGCTGAAGTTCTCGCGGAAGCTCCCGCCGAACGTGTTGCCGCCGCTCTTCGTCACGATGTTGACGACGCCGCCGGAGAAGCGGCCGTACTCGGCTGTGATGCCGCCCGTCAGGATGTTCGTCTGCTCGATGGCGTCCTCGATGAACAGGTTGTTCGCGGTGCCGAACAGGTTGTCGTTGATGTCGACGCCGTTGATCATGAACACGTTGTCGAACGAGGTCGCGCCCGAGATCGCCAGCTGGCCGACGTTCGACGTGTTGCTGGTGAGACCCGGCGCCAGATCCGCGATCTGATTCGGGACGCGGCCGACCGGCAACGGGTCGAGCTCCGCTTTCGAGTAGGCCTGGCTGAGGGTCGGGACGGTCAACGCCGCCGGCTTCGGCGACTCGGCCGTGACGTAGACCGTTTCGGCGATGGTCGCGAGCTTCATCGTCTGCGACA
>JAYVYV010000172.1:0-11395 GCA_043783985.1 Acidobacteriota bacterium
CGGGTCGGGGCCCCAGGGCACCGGCCTGGGGCTGGCGATTGTCGACCACGTCATGCGCGGGCATGGCGGCTTCGTGCGCGTAGACAGCGAGCCGGAGCGCGGTAGCACGTTCACGCTCCATTTCCCGCTGCATGCAGGAGAGACCCACGGTGACGAAACGCATTCTGGTGATCGAGGACGAGCCGCAGATGTTGCTCGGTCTGCGTGACAATCTCGAGCTCGAAGGCTACGAGGTCGTCACGGCTTCCGACGGCGAGGACGGGCTCGCGAAAGCGATCTCGACCGCGCCCGACCTGGTCATCCTGGATATCACCCTGCCCCGCAAGAATGGGTTCGAGGTGTGCCGCGAACTCCGCGCGCGCGCGAACCCGACGCCGGTCCTCATGCTCACGGCACGCGCGCAGGAGAGCGAGAAAGTGCTCGGCCTCGAGCTCGGCGCCGACGACTACGTCACCAAGCCGTTCAGCATCACGGAGCTCCTCGCGCGCGTGCGCGCGGTGCTGCGCCGCGCCGGCGGGCGGCAGTCGGGCCTCGAAACCTGCCGCATCGGCGACATCGAAATTGACTTCCGCACGCACCAGGCGCACCGAGCCGGGACGCGCATCGACTTCACCGCGCGCGAGTTCGACCTGCTCCGCTACCTGGTGGCGCACACCGGTCAGGTGGTCACGCGCGAACAGATCCTCAACCAGGTCTGGGGCTACGAGGAGTCGCCGACGACGCGAACCATCGACAACTTCGTTGCAAAGCTCAGGCAGAAAATCGAGCGTGCACCCCATGAACCCGAGCACATCCTCACGGTTCACGGGGCGGGCTATAAGTTCGTCGGCTGAAGAGACAAACATTTACCGGCTCGTGCCGCCAGACCGTTTATATTGAGTCCGATGAACGACGAGATTGTGAAGAGGCTGGAAGCGCGGCTCGGCCGTCGCAGCTTCCTTCGCGGTTCGGGATTGGGCGTCGCCGCACTGCTCGGCGTCGCCGCCGCGTCGCCGCTGGTCGTCTTCGCCCAGTCACAAGACCAGGCGCGGCCCGACGACAAGAAGAAAGCCGACCCGACGACGCAAGACCAGGACGGCGAGAAGACCGAGAAGCCGGATCCGCCCAAGGCCTCGTCCGAGCCGGGCAACGGCACCGAGACCCGGCGGGACGCGGACGGCGTCGAGTACCGCGAGTGTCCCCAGTGCGGGCACAACATGTATCAGCAGGGCCGGACCTGGACCTGCGAAAACTGCGGCTACAGCTATATCGAGTAGCGGTCCAATTTCAGTCCGGTGCGTAGCGCGCCACGACCGCCGTGCAGTTGTCGCTGCTGCCGCGCGCCAGCGCGGCCTTGATCAACCCGTGCGCAATCGCGCGCGGGTCGTCCTCCTCCAGCATCATCCGCTCGACGCGTTGGTCGTCCAGCACGCCGTGGACGCCGTCGGTCGACAACAACATCAGCTCGCCGCCGGACAGCGCCTGCTCCGCCACATGCACCTCTGTCCGCGCCGTGGCGCCGACGACGTTGGTCAACGCGTTGCGCAGGGGGTGGTGCTCCAGCAGCAGCGGGTCGGCGGCCGGGTCGTGCGCGAGCATCGACACCATCCACGAGTCGTCGCGCGTCACCTGCCGCAGCGCGCGGCCGGCGACGAGATAGAGCCGGCTGTCGCCGACATGCGCGACCGACAAGCGGCCGTCCGCCACCCGCGCGGCGACGATCGTCGTCCCCATCCCGGCGTAGTCGTGCGAGGAGATCGCCGCTTCCCGGATCTGCACGTTGGCCAGGTGAATGGCGGTGCGCAGGAGATTGGCGTCCGCCGACAGCGAGGGGTCGAAGCCGAACGGCCAGGTGCTGGCGTCAGGTTCGCCCGCCTGCCCTAAGGCCGCGCCAAGGGAAAGGCTCGCGCGCCGGCTGGCGGACACGCTCCATTCCTGGACGAAATCGACCACGGCATCGACCGCGAGGCGCGCGGCGACCTCGCCGGCGTTGTGGCCGCCCATGCCGTCGGCGATCACGCAGAGCCCGAGATCCTCTTGAATCGCGAAGCAGTCTTCGTTGGTCGGCCTGACGCGGCCTTTGTCGGTGAGTCCGTAAGCCCGTAGTGGCACACCCGTGATCGTCCCGAGGATGTATCGGCGTGATGCTGCGGTGTACGTAGGGGACGTCTGTCGGTGATCTCCGGCGCGCCGCCGGATCCGCGCTACTTCGGTTCGAGGGCCGACAGATCGAGCGACACCGATTCGATCTGCAGCGCCTTCAGCTTCGTGCCGTCCGGCACGCGAAATGGGAAGGTGCACGCATATTCGGGCACGCTGCCGACGTCCACGAAGGTCGAGGCCGTGTTGTATCGCTTGTCCGTGGTGTCCGTCACGGTCGGCCGCTTCATCGGCGCCGCCTTGAACGCCGGCGACACCGTGAAGGCGACGGTCACGAGCGCGAACTGCTCGCCGGGTCGCGTCACCGCGTTGACCGTGTTGGTGCCGGGCGGACAATCGCGCAGCGACGCGGTCGCCGCGCGTTCGACCTTGGTGACCGTGGCGTCGAGCCCCGGCACCGGTTGCGCCTTGCTGGCGGCCTGGCCCGAAGCCACGACCGCCAGCAAAACGGCGAAACAGAAACCCGCGAGCAGCTTTTTTGCCATCAGCCCTTAGCCCTCGGCCCTGTCGCGGCCCGACCTAGAGTGGATTGTCGGGCCTCGCCAGAGTCCGCCACATGTGGGCGCTGGGGCTGTTGTCGTAGCCGAGCCCTTCTTTCGGCTGCTTGAAGTGGCGGCCGATGATGTCCTGGAACGGCTCGATGGAGACCTTGGCGTTGGGATCGAACGCGTAGAGGTCGTTCACCGTCACGAGGCGCGGCTCCATGTACCACTTGTGGTTCTTGAGCATCTTGTACGTGTCGGCGATGTACTGCGGCGGCTGATAGTCGTGCCCGAAGATCCGGTAGTACTGATCCGGGTACTCGTAGCCCGCGTCGTCGTCCGCATAGAAGCGCAGGGTCTGGTGGTAGCGGATGGCGAACGCGCTCTTTTCCGGAATGTAGGGCTCGAAGAGCTGGGCGCCCCACCAGCCGTGATCCGGCTTGATCAGCGACAGGACGCAGTCGTGCAGAAGGCAGGCGAGGACGATCTCCTCGGACATGCCGGTCTTCAGCGCGCGCGTCGCGCTCTGCAGCACGTGGTTCGCGGGCGCGAAGCGGAGGCGGAAGAAGTCGTTGAGCGTCGGCTTGTCCGGCATCGGCTCGATGATCTTCACGTTCTGCCCGCGCTGGCCGGTGAACACGGACCCCGCGCCCCGCCGATAGGGGCGCGTCTCGATCTGGGCTTCGATTTCGGCGACGGTCGGAAATTTCTCCGCCTGCTGGGCTGCCACCATCTCGTCCAGCTTGTCTTCCATGTAGTGTTCCAGGGCTTCGGCCTTGGCCTCATGGTCCATGAGGTTCACCGCGGCGACGCCACCCAAGCTTGCGATGAAGGCTCTCCGGTCGACTTCCATGCTGACCTCCTGTGCGGACAGCGAAAGAATAGGCTCAACCCCCGGCGGTTTCAACGGAAAACGATAAACTCGTGGGCGTCCGGCTGCGCGCCGGCCCTGTTGCCCTCAGTACCGCTCTCTGTCGGCTTTGGGCGCGAGCGGCCACACGGTCGACTTCTCGCCGTTCACCGTCGTGCCGCCCTGCGAGAACATGCCCGCGACGTTCAGGAACTGCATCGGGAAGCCGAGCGTCGGCTTCGACAGCTTGTCGAGCCGAGCGACATGGTCGGCGCTCAGCGTGATGTCGAGCGCCGCGAGGTTCTGTTCGAGCTGATCCATCCGCCGCGCACCGATGATGGTGGAGGCGACGCCGGCACGACTCTGCACCCACGCCAGCGCGACCGACGCGGGACTGGCCTTCAGCTCCGTGCCGATGGCGCGGAGCTCATCGACGATTGCGTAACCCTTCTCGCCGAGGTTCTGCGTCACCCGCTCGCCGCGATCGGCTGTCACCGACCCGGCGTTCTCACGCGTGTACTTGCCTGAGAGCACACCGCTCTTCAGTGGCGACCAGGGCGTCACGCCGAGGCCCATCTCGAGCGCCATCGGGATCAGCTCGCCTTCGACCGTCCGCTCCAGCAGGGAGTATTCGATCTGCAGCGCGACCAGCGGCGCCCAGCCGCGGAAGCGCGCGATCGTCTGGGCCTGCGCCACCTTCCACGCCGGCGTGTCCGAGAAGCCGATGTAGCGCACCTTCCCCGCCGCAACGAGATCGTCGAGCGCCCGCATCGTCTCCTCGATCGGCGTGTGGCGATCCCAGCAGTGCATCCAGTACAAATCGATGTAGTCGGTCTGCAGCCGGCGCAGCGACTGCTCGCACGACGACACGATAGTCTTGCGGTTGGCACCGCCGCCGTTCGGGTCGCCGGGGTGCAGGCTGCCGAAGAACTTGGTGGCGAGGACCATGCGATCGCGCTTGACGCGGTCGCGGCCGATGACGTCGCCGATGATCTTCTCGGAATGCCCCTTGGTGTAGACGTTGGCCGTGTCGACGAAATTACCGCCGCGGTCCATGAACGCCGCCAGGATCGCTTCGGATTCCGCGACGCTGGAGCCCCAGCCCCAGTCCTCGCCGAAGGTCATCGCGCCGAGACAGAAAGGGCTGACACGGAGCCCCGAGTGGCCAATCGTGACGTAATCGTTGAGAGCCATGAATCGTGATTATACTCACGCAGTCGAGGACACCATGCAGGAGACATCGCCGAAAACGCTCGGACGCCGCGCGCTCCTCAAGGGCACCGCTCTGCTGGCCGTCGCGGCCACGGCTCGCGCGCAGGGACAACCGCCGGCGGCGGAGCCGCAGACCACGCTGGCCGACGCGCCGCTGGGTCCGTCGGTGACGATCACGGTGGAACGCCGCGGCGACATCGCGCTCGTCGGCCTCAACCGGCCGTTCATCCAGAACCGCCTCGATCCGCCGACCCGCATCCGGCTCGGAGAAACCGTTCATCAGTACGAGCACGATCCGTCGCTGCGCGCGCTCGTCCTGTTCGGCCACGGCGAGCACTTCTCGCGCGGCATCGACGTCGATGCGTCGCAGGCGGGCATCATCGCCGGACGACGCGCGACGGGCACGGCGCCGGCAATCGACGTGCTCGGCAACGGGCAACCGCGCCGCTCGAAACCGGTCGTGGTGGTGGTGCACGGCGATACGTGGAATCTCGGGCACGAGATCTATCTGGCGGCCGACGTCCGCGTCGCCGCGGCGAATACGCGCTTCGGGCAGGACGAGAACATGCACGGCCGCTTTCCCGGCGGCGGCGCCACCATCCGCTTCGTCCGCGAGGCGGGCTGGGGCAATGCGATGCGCTACATGCTGACCGGCGACCACTGGAGCGCCGAGGAGTCGTACCGCATGGGCGTCACGCAGCAGATCGCGCCGACGCCCGAGGCGGCGCTCGAGGCCGGCGTCGCGATCGCGCGACGAATCGCGGCGTGCGCCCCGCTGTCGATCAAGACGACGCTGGCGTCCGCCCACCAGTACATCGATCCGGTCGAAGCCGACGCGCTGTCGAAGCTCGGCGCCCAGTACAGTGCGCTCTACCGCACCGAAGACTTCATCGAAGGCCGGCGCGCAGAAGCCGAAGGCCGGCCACCGCAGTACAAAGGAAAATGATGACCAGCGCGAGCCGAAGAGCCGCGGCAGGAGCCGCAACCGTCCTGGCGCTGACCGCCGGCGCCACCACGCTGCCGGCGCAGTCCACGCCGGGCGTCATCTCGGGCCCGGTCGGGCCGAGCCCGTACGACGTCGTCCGGGGGTGGCACAAGCCGTTCTCCGCTCCCGGGTTCACCTTCGGCGGCAATTCCGGCGTCTTCGCGGAATCGCCCGACCGCATCTTCGTCGCGCAGCGCGGAGAGTACCGCCTGCCCAATCCGGTGCCGCCCGGGTTCGCGGGGTTTGCCGGATCGATCAGCGTCAACGTGCTCAGCGCCACCGCCGGCCGCGTCTGGCAGAACTGCCTCTATACCCTCGACGCCGATGGCCGCGTCAAGGAACGGTGGACGCAGTGGGACTCGCTGTGCGAGGGCTCGCCCGGTCCAGGTCCGCATCGTCTGCGCATCAGCCCGTACGACCCGGAGCACCGCGTGTGGGTCGTCAACGAGACGTTCAGCACGATCTACGTGTTCTCGAATGACGGCAGCACGCTGCTCAAGACGCTCGGCGAGAAGAACGTCCAGGGCAAGGACGGCACGCACTTCGGGAAGCCACAGGACGTGGCGTTTCTGCCCGACGGCCGGATTCTCGTCGCCGACGGCCTGGACAATCACCGCGTGATGATTCTCGACCGCGCGATGAACTACATCGGCGAGTTCGGCGGCCCGGGCAAGGGCCCCGGCCAGTTCAGCGGCGTGCACGCGATCGCGGTCGGACCGGAGGGGCGCATCTTCGCGCTCGATCGATCAGGCAATCGCATCAACGTATTCAAGACCACGGCCGATCCCGCGAAGGTCGACTTCGTCGAAGCATTTCCCGGCTTCTCGCTGCCGCTCGATCTCATCGTCAACGACGACAGCCTCTGGGTCACCGACCTCACCCCGCTCCGGTTCACGAAGCTCGACTTCCACGGGCATCATCTCTACACGTGGATGGTGCCGAAGGAGCTGCCGGACGGCTACCTCGAGGTGCACACCTTCAGCGTCGACTCGAGTGGCAACCTCTACGGCGGCGACAACCAGTACGGACGTACGCAGAAGTTCGTGCCGAAGCCGGGCGCGGACCCCAAGCTGCTCATCCGGCCGCCGTGGTCCGCCCGTCCGACCCGCTGACAGCCTGTCGGCCACCCGCGGAGCGACCGCCCGACGGCCGGGGGAACGCGATTAGAATCTACGAGGCCGCGCGAGGCACATCCACGATGTTTCACCCGAGTCGATCGACGCTGACGCGCATCACCGTTTCCGCGCTCGTGATCGCCGGCGGGCCGCTGCTCCTCGGGTCGCCGCAGTCCGATCGGAAGGCTGCGTCCGGCAAATGGACCATGAGCCGCACGCCGGACGGACATCCCGACCTGCAGGGGATGTGGACCAACTACGACCCGACGCCCTTCGAGCGTCTCGGCGCCGGCGAAGAGTTTCCCCGCGATCTGGCGGTGAGTACCGCCGACTGGCTGGTGCAGGACAGTCCCATCAGTCCCCGACGACCGTCGATGGTTGTAGATCCACCGAACGGAAGAGTGCCGCTGAGACCCGAGGCGGTCGAGGCCAGAAAGGCGACGTTCGCTCAGCCCTCGAACTCGCTCGAGCGCTACGGCCCGTGGGAACGATGCATTACGCGCGGCGTGCCTGCGTCGATGATGCCCAGCGCTTACAACAACGGCCATCAGATCGTGCAAACGCCGGACTACGTCGTCTTTCACTCCGAGATGATTCATGAAGCCCGCGTGATTCCGCTGGATGGCCGGCCGCATGCCGGTCGTGACGTCCGGTCGTGGAATGGGGACTCGATCGGTCACTGGGACGGCGATGCGCTGATCGTGGACACGACCAACTTCAACGGCAGGGGCTGGATTGCGACGCATGCGGCCGCGGGCTGGATTCGCGGCATTCCGCAAAGCCAGGCCTGTCACGTCATCGAACGGCTCACCCGAGTGGACGCGAATACGATCCGGTACGAAGCCACGATCGACGACCCGAACGTCTACACCAGGCCCTGGACGGTGGCGTTTCCGCTGAACAAGGACGAGCCGTATCGAATCCACGAATACGCGTGCCACGAAGGCAATCACGCGCTGGAGAACATGCTGCGCCTCGGCGACGGGCGGAATCAGCGGTAGGCGGACTCCGTCGGGAAATCCTTGTCGTCGATGACCTGCGTCCATCCTGCGCCACCGCCACCGACTATTTCTGTTCGACGACCACCAGCTCAATCGTCCGGCCGGTCTCGTTGACGTCCTTGTGCATCGCGCCGGCCGGCATCGGTTCCTGCCAGTACGACGTGCCGGTCTCGTAGTGGGTCACCGTCTTCCGGCCCCGCGCGTCCACCGTCGTCAGATCGCCGCCGACGATGCCGATTACCGTGCGGAACCGATCGTGGCGATGGAGTGTCGATTCGGTATGGGGCGGGATGATGCTCCTCCACGACACCACGCGTTCGTTCTCGAACTGCGGAACGCGCGTCATTTCCGGCCGCTGCGCCAGGGTCCGGCCACGCCCGGATACGACCGACGCACACACCACCGCGGTCACAAGCATCGCTCGACGCATAGCTGTCTCCCGACCCACCTGGCCTACCGCACCCGCCTGACCCACGCGCCTTAGCTGTCCTGCCGGCCCACGCGCTCCTCGAGGCCGAGCAGCCTGGCGGCGTTGCGCCAGCGGATCCCTTCGCGCTGTTCGTCGCTGACCGGCAGCGTGTCGACCGCCTCCAGCATCAGCGGGATGCTGCCGATCTGGTGCGGGTAGTCGCTGCCGGCCAGGATGTGATCCGCGCCGGCGAAATCGATTGCGAGCTTCAACGCGCCCTGGTTGAAGTTGACGGTGTCGTAGTAGAACTCCTTCAAGTACGTGCTCGGCGGGCGCTGGATCTTCGCGCGGCAGTCCTTGAAATTGTGAAAGCCGCGGTCGAGCCGCTCGACGAGATACGGAATCGTCCCGCCGAGATGGCAGAGCGCCCACTTGATCTTCGGGAAGCGCTCGGGCACACCGTTGAAGGTCAGCGACGCCGCGGCCAGCGTCGTATCGTAGAGGAAGCCGACCAGCGGCATCAGCCAGAACTCCTCCATCTGGCTGACGTCGACCGGATGCTCCGGGTGGATGTACATCACCGCGCTGATGTCGTTGGCCGCCTCGTAGATCGGCCAGAAGCGCTCGTCGCTCAGCGCCACCCCGTTGATGTTGCTGAAGAGCATCGCCCCGCGCATCCCGAGCTGGTCCGTCGCGCGCCGGAATTCCTTCAGCGATGCGTCGGGATCGTTCAGCGGCAGCGTCGCGAGAGCGGTGAAATGGTGCCCGCGCGTATCCATCGCCTCCTTGAACTCGTCGTTGACCGTCGACGCGAGCCGCACGGCCGTCGCCGGCGTCTCCACATGCGTCCCGGGCGTCGTCAGGGTGACGACCTGCATGGTGACGCCGTGTCGATCGAGCACCTCCTCCCGGTAGGCCAGGTCGCGATGGCCGCGCACCGCGACGTTGTAATCGCCCGGGTAATGGAGGTTCGGGTTGCCGTCGCCGTCGATCGTCACCTTCACGCTGCTCTCACCGGACTGCAGCGCCTTCATGTACTTCGGCGGATAGTAATGGTTGTGGAAATCAATCACGGGCATGGACGCGTCTCCAGACGTAGTAGACCGGCAGGCCGAGGACGACGAGCGCCAGGCCGGTGAGGCTCTCGCGGGGATCGGTGGCGATCTGGTTGAGGACAATCGCGAGGCAGACGAGCGCGAAGACGATCGGCACAACCGGGAATCCCCACGCGCGAAACGAGGGGGCGTAACCCCGCGCGCGGCGGAGCGCGATGGTGCCGACCGCCAGCGCCCCGAAGAAGATCCACTCCGTGTAGACGACGCGCGACACGATCACGCCGTACGTCCCGGTCAGCACGAGGACGGACGACCAGATCCCCTGTACGACGATCGCGAGATACGGCGTCTTGTGCCGCGGGTGGATCGCGCCCATCCACTTGAACAGCAGCCCGTCCTCGGCCATCGCGTAGTACACGCGCGGGCCGGCAAGGACAATGCCGCTGATCGCCCCGAACGACGACACGATGACCAGCATCGAGATCGCCGACGCCGCATCCGGCCCGGCCGTCGCCAGCGTCGCGTCGAACGCGATGTGCGTCGATGTCAGGACGGCGTCGAGCGGCAGCACCAGCAGATAGGCGCTGTTCAGCGCCAGGTAGATGACGACCACGATCGCGGTGCCGAGCATGAGGGCGCGGGGAATGGTTCGCTCGGGCGCGCGCGTCTCCTCCGCCGCGTAGGTGACCATGTGCCAGCCGCCGAACGCGAAGAGGCCGGCGACCAGCGCGCGCAGGAACGCGCGCGGCGCAATTTCCCCGGCCGGCGCGGGCATGTGCGGCGTGCCGCCCGCAAACAGCAGGATCAACAGGACGCCGATCGCGGCGATCTTGGTCACGGTCAGCCCGGTCTGGACCGCGCTGCCGGGACGCACGCCGACGTAGTTGATCAGGGAGAGCACGATGATGCCGGCGACGGCGACGAGGCGGATGCCGAGATCCCCGAGCGGGACGATGGTTGCCGTGTAGCGGCCGAACACCATCGCGATGGCGGCGATGATTCCCGAGTGCATGCTCCAGAACATCGCCCAGCCCCAGAGGAATCCGGCGGCCGGCGAAAACATCTCGCGCAGGAAGACGTAGACGCCGCCGGTGCGCGGGTAGGCAGAGGCGAGCTCGGCACAGATGCTGGCGCCGAACCAGGTGAGCGCTCCGGCGACGATCCAGACGAGCAGCATGCCGCCGAAGGTCGGCACGGCTTTACTGACCTCGGACGGCTGCACGAAAATCGACGAGCCGACGATGGTGCCCACGACCATCGCGGTCGCCTGCGTGAGACCGATTGTCCGCGTGAGCTTCGAAGGCATGACGCTCGGCTACAGCCGTCGCGTTACAGCTTGTCTATCGTCTCACTCCGCGTAGCGCGAAGGCATTAGCCGAGCGAATCGTATCACCGGATGGACGATGCCGGCGCCGTCGTCTGGCGGTAGATCGTCTGAATCGTCGCGAAGGTGTCGGCCTCGGCCGCGCTCTTGTCGGTCCGGTACCGTTTGACCCTCGCGAAGCGGAGCGCGAAGCCGCCGGGATACTGCGGGCTCGCCTGCACGTTGTTGAACGCAATCTCGACGACCAGCTCCGGGCGCACGTAGACCGTGTAGTCGTCGCGGCCGATCTCGAGCTCGAGGAACCGCTGCGTCTGCCACGCGAGCATCTCGTCGGTGAGCCCCTTGAACGTCTTGCCGAGCATCACGCAGCCGCCGCGCTCGCTGTCGCGCGCGCCAAGGTGCAGGTTGCTCAGCATCCCCCGCCGGCGCCCATTCCCCCACTCGGCGGCGAGCACGACGAGATCGAGCGTGCGCGCCTGCTTCACCTTCAGCCACGCCTGGCCCCGGCGGCCTGCGGCATAGAGGCCGTCGACCGCCTTCGCCATCACGCCCTCGTGACCGGCCGCGAGCGCGCGTGCGGCGAACTCGGCCGCCGCGTCTTCGCCCGCCGTCACCAGCCGCGGCACCAGGTTCGCCGGCGCGACCTGGTCGCCGACGAGCGCCGCGCGCCTGGCGAGCGGCTCGTCGACGAGCGGGTCGCCGTCGAGATAGAGCGCGTCGAAGAACATCGGTGTCATTGGCAGCTCGTTCCTGAGGCTTTCGACGTCGAGCTTCCGGCCGAACCGGCGCATCGTGACCTGAAACGGATGCGGGCGGCCGTCCG
>JAYVYV010000173.1:0-4208 GCA_043783985.1 Acidobacteriota bacterium
GTCATCCGGAAGATCGAGCCTTGGCCGGTGCTGCCGCCCGCTTCGGTGGTGCCGTAGAAGTTTCCGTCGGCACCGCGGATCAGGTTGATCTCGCGAACGCCCGGCTCGGTTGTGCCGGTGGTGAAGAGAATCGTGAATGCACCGGCCGCAGAGATGCGGAAGACGGTCGAAGGCGCCCCGCTGGAATTCGTGTTGGACGTGCTGCCGTAGAAAAAGCCGTCGCCGCCGTCGATGAACGCGCCCGGATACGCGCTTGTGATCCCGGCAAAATTGTGGATGACGGTGAAGTCGCCGCCCGTCGTGATGCTGTAGACGGTACCGGCGCCGCCGGACCGCGTGATCCCGTACAGCTTTCCGTCGGCCCCTTCGATCAGCGCATCTTCCGGCGAATTCGCGTCGCCGCCGAAATAGTGGAGGACCGTCATGGCGCCGGCCTTGGTGATGCGAAACAGCGTGCTCAGACCATCAGGAGTACCGTTGCCGCGAGTCGTGCCATAGAGGTCGCCGTCGCTCGCTTCCATCAGCTCCGCTGACGGTGCATGGCCGGTCGCGGAGGTAAAAGAGTGGAGGGTGGTGAACGTCCCGTCGGGCGCGATCCGGTAGACCGTGCCGCGGCCCTCGGCGCCGCCGTCGAACGTCGTGCCGTAGAGCGCGCCATCGCTGCCTTCGATGACGCCGGCCATGGGGCTCGATCCGTCAGGGCCGCCGAAGGCGTGAACGACAGTAGAGGTCACAGTTCCGTTCGGCTGACGATCGTAAGCGAGCAACGCGCCCTTGCCGGCAGGACCGGCGCCCTGCACTACGCCGTACAGGCGTCCGTCTGACGCCTCGAGGAGCTTGCCGCGTGGAGGATAGGCGGGCTCGATGAGATGGTGGAGCACCTCATACCCGGTCTGCGCCGACGCTGTCGCAGGCGAAAACCCGAGCGCGACGACACAAGCGGACGCGACGCAGAGTACGTTGATTCTCATGTGCCTCTCTCGCTGACAATATCGATGACCCTGATCCTGGATCCCGATGAACGACCTCAGGCCGCAGGGGACGGCGGAACGACCGTCCGGCTGGCGAGCGGCGGTGGATTCGCGACTCTGTACACGTTCCTGGGTCCCAGCTCGTAGCCAGTCTGCTCCGAGGCTGATGCCGGCGGAAAGCTGAGACGAGAGAGACAACACGCGACCACAGAACACCCTGATTTTTCATGGGCCCCCGGGACGCCGCAGTTTGACACGCCGCTCGCGACTCGCAACCGCTTAAGAACGAGTATTCTGGTCAACGGAAGGCAGGGTGGAACACGGGTACGCCCTCTGGACGCCCTTCCACGGAACCGCCGGTCGGCGTGGTTCTCCAGCCCTGGCAGACTGGTAGACAAAGGTCTGCCTCTGGGAGGTATTTTGTCGGCTCGGCGATGCCCAAGGACCTCCAAGCCGACCTAAAGTCCTGTAAAAAAAGCAAATAGCCGCTCTTGCGCCCACCTTCCTGACGGAAGCATTCTTGCTCCCTGGCAGGGGTGGAGCTTTCCATCTTTCGCTCCACATCATTAATCAGCCATCGGACCAGACCAGGCAGTGGAGAAGTGTTGGTAGTTTCTGACGCCAGGCAGCGCCTCGCGGCCCTCACCGAGGAGCAGCGGCACGTGCTCGCGCAGCGGCTGGCAAAGCGCCGCCGTGCGGAGTCCGCCAGCGCCATCCCCCGGCGTTCAGCCGAGGGGGCGATCCCGCTCTCTTTCGCCCAGCAGCGCTTCTGGTTCCTGACCCAGCTCGGATCCCTGAATACGGCGTTCAATGTCGGGGAAGCCTGCTTCCTGTCCGGCCCCCTCGATCTCGCGTCGCTGATTCGCGCCATCAACGAGATTCCGCGCCGCCACAGCGTGCTGCGGACGACCTTCGCCGTGGCCGACGGACAGCCCGTGCAGCACATCGCCCCGGAGTCCACCGTGGACGTCCCGATCGAAGACGTGCCGCCCGGTCCTGAGCAGATGCAGGATCTCGGACGACGCGTCCGCCAGGGAGAGCGGCGGCCGTGGGATCTGGCGTCCGGCCCGCTGTTCCGCGCAAAGGTGTTCCGCCTGAGCGACACGCAGCACTTCCTCCAGATCCTCGTGCACCACATCGTCTCGGACGGCTGGTCGAAGGGGGTGCTCGTTCGCGAGCTGACCACGCTGTACGAGGCGTACTCGCGCGGCCAGGCGCTGACGCTCGAAGAGCCGCCGATTCAGTACTCGGACTACGCGCTCTGGCAGCACGACTGGGTGGCCAGCGAGGCCGCCTCGAAGCAACTGGCCTACTGGACCGATCGCATGTCGGGCGCGCCGACGCTGTCGCTCCCGTCGAGCGCCGTCCGCCCCGGCGGCGCCGCCGGCACCCATCGCTGGATGACGATCTCGGCGGCGACGACCGCCGCACTGCGTGGCCTGTCGCAGGCGGAGGGGGTGACGCTCTTCATGTCGCTTCTCGCGGCGTTCGGCTGCGTGCTCTCGCGCTACTCAGGGCAGGCCGAGGTGGTCATCGGTTCGCCGATCGCGAACCGCAACCGCACCGAGCTCGAGAACCTGATCGGCTGCTTCATGAATCCGCTGCCGCACCGGATCGACACCGGCGGCCCGCTCACCTTCCGGCAGCTGCTCGCGCGCGCCCGTGAAACGAGCGTCGGCGCCCAGGCGAACCAGGAACTGCCGTTCGACGTGCTCGTCCGCGCCGTGCATCCGCGCCGCGACGCCGGCAACGCCCCGCTGTTCCAGGCGATGCTGCTGCTGCACAACTTCTGGGAAACGATCGCGCTCTCGGCCGACGGTCTCGGCTCGGGCAAGTTCGACGGCGTCGCGGCCGGCGCCGCCGAGATCGACGACTTCGCCATCCCGGGGGATCTCGTTTACCCGGTCGCGCTCGAGGTGATCGAATCGGGGCCACGGCTGCTCGCCTGTTTCGAATACTCCAACGAATACGACGCGGTGTTGCGCCGGATCTCGCGCCACTTCCGCGCCGTCCTCGACGAGGTGGTCGCGAATCCCGACATCCGCGTCGCCGATCTCTCGCTGATCACCGCCGAAGAGCGATCCACGCTGCTCGGCGGCTGGGCGCGTTCCGCCGACGCGATCTCCGCCGGTGCCGCCCACGTCCAGTTCGAGCAGCAGGTCCTGCGCGCGCCCGCCGCCGCCGCCGTCGTCGCGGACGGCCGCACGGCCTCGTATGCCGAGCTGAACGCCGGGGCGAACCGTCTTGCCCGTCACCTGCGCGCCCTGGGCGCGCGGGCCGACGGCCTCGTCGCGATCCTCCTCGAGCGATCGCCGGAGCTCATCACCGCCGTCTACGCGACGCTGAAGGCCGGCGCCGGCTACGTGCCGCTCGACGCCGCATCGCCCGCGCCGCGGCTCGCCGCGATCCTGCGTGATGCGCGCCTGCCGCTGCTGGTCACCACGCGCGCGCTGCTCGACACGATGCCGGAGCTGTCCGATGCCGCAGCCGCGGTCATCCTCGTGGACGAGCACGCGGACGTGATCGCGGAGCATCCGGCTGAGAATCTCGACCTGCCGGTTCATCCGGCGCAACTCGCCTACGTGATCTACACCTCGGGATCGACGGGCCGCGCGAAGGGCGTGCAGGTGCCGCACGGTGCGCTTGCGGCCTACACGGCCTCGTGCATCCGCCGCTTCGACCTGGTGGCTGCCGATCGCGTTCTCCAGTTCGCGTCGATCGCGTTCGACACGGCAGTCGAGGAAATCTATCCGGCGCTGGCCAGCGGAGCCGCGCTCGTGCTCCGCGACGATGCGATGCTGGCGGCGGCGGAGACGTTCCTCGACGCGTGCAACCGCCACGGCATCACCGTGCTCGACCTGCCGACGGCGTTCTGGCACGAGCTCACCGCCCGGGTCAGCGCCGACGGCCTCGCTGTTCCGGCGCGGCTCCGGCTGGTGATCATCGGCGGCGAGAAAGCCCTTGCGCCGCGCGCGGCGGAGTGGCTCACGGCGGCGCCGGCGGTGCGACTGCTCAACACCTACGGGCCCACCGAGGCGACCGTTGTCGCCACCGAGACCGAGATTCGGGCCGACGAGGGGTTTGACGACGTGCGGATCGGGACGCCGGTGCCGGGCGCAGAAGCGTACGTGCTCGATCCCGCGATGCGCCTGCTGCCGACCGGTGTGATTGGCGAGCTGTATCTCGGCGGATCGGGTCTGGCGCGGGGCTATCTCGCGGACCCGGCGCTGACGGCCG
>JAYVYV010000174.1:0-32434 GCA_043783985.1 Acidobacteriota bacterium
GCTGCGCCGCTCTCCCACTTTTGCACTTGCTGTCGCGAGACGCCGAACTGCGCGCCAAAGACGCGTTGCGTCATGCCCAGCTTGGCCCGCAGATCGAAGACGTCGATCGCGGGGCCCTCGTGCTTCCCCACCATCGTGCGCAACCTCGCCGCGTCGCCTCCTTGAGGCGCGCGCAGCCCCTTTTCCCAGCGAGAGACGCACGCCCGAGACACGCCGAGCGTGCGGGCGAGCTGGGCGCGCGAGCAGCTCAGCGTCTTGCAGACCCGCTCGATGTCATCCGGCTGAAACTGGTACACCCTGGCGACCGGTCTCACGTGTTACCACCTCACGCTACCATGGTAGCTTTCTGGTAACATCTTGGCAAATGGATTGGTAAGTGAGACGAAGCCTCCCCCCATCTGGTAACACTTTCTGGCACCTCCCGACACGATGGGCGTACAAGCAAAAGGCCCTGTTTGCAGGGCCTTTTGTCGGGTTGTTTTGGAGATTTGATTGGTCGGGGCGAGAGGATTCGAACCTCCGACCCCTCGGTCCCGAACCGAGTGCTCTACCAGGCTGAGCCACGCCCCGACCGGACGAACAGTTATCTTAACCCAGACGCGACCGTGAATGCCACGGTCGCCTTGGTTTCCGCCCGCGTCAGCCGATCCCGCACCTGCACCTCGAGCTCGTAGCGCCCCGGCGGGAACGTCTGCAACGACACGGTCTGCGACGCGAACGCCTGCGATTCCCACGCCCCCGCCGGCGGGAGATCGGCGTCGCCAAACGGCTGCGGATCGGTGCGGTTGAACAGCCGCCGCTCCCCGTCCACCCGGTAGAAGGTGTAGTTGGCCGCCAGATCCGAATCCGGCGCGCCGTAGTTGCACATCTGAAAGACCACCGTCAGCGCTTCGTCGGTCCGGAACGTCGCATCGCGCACGGGAACGACCTCGGTGAACCCGAACGCGTACGGATGCTCCGGCTGTTGATTGGCCGAGAATGCCGCCTTCAGCGGCCGCACGTCCTTGACGAGGATCAGACTGCTCAGCGCCAGCCGATCGCTCCAGAAATCAGGAATCGTGATCCTCCGGTGCAGGATCGCGGGACTGGACGTCTTGAGCCTCGCGCGGTCCACCAGCCCGAGGTAGACGTCGAATTCGCCCGGCGGCAGCGCCAGGGCGCGCTCGATCGCGCGCGCGCCGCCGTTCTCTCCCGCCGCGGCTTCGATGAAAAAATATTCCTCGAACGGGAACAACAGCGGATCGAACTCGTGCGCCTCGGCTTTGCGCCTGGCTTCATCCGCCGCCCGCTTCTCTTTCTCGTAGCCCTTCTCCTGGAGGGCCAGCGTCGCCGACGCCGCGGCCGCCGCCGCGATGGTCTGTCGCGACGAGGAGCCTGCCGGACCCGCCGCAGGCATCTCGCCGACGCCGACATAGACCGTCTCCGCGCGCCGTGGCATGACGTCGCGCTGGTGCAGCAGCCAGTCGCGCACGAACGACTGCTCGCTCGCGGATCGCATCCCGCCGTGCCGCGACACGGCCCGCACGTACAGCGCCGCCGACTTGTAGGCCGCGCCGGTCGTCAGCGTGAAGGGGACGTAGGCCGTGTCGTTGCCGGCCTTGAGGACGTGATGATCCCAGGCGAGGGCCGGATCGGAGGCGGAGTCGGTCGCCTGCGCGAGATCGACCGCCTTGACGAGCGCCAGGACGGCCTCGCGCTCGTTGGCGCCGAGCGGCTTGCGCGTGGGCGGCCCGGACGCGTCCACCCGGCCGGCGGGCGCCAGCGCCGCCGCTACGACGAAGACACCGACGAGACCACGGCTGCGCATGGCGGGCGCCTCCTATTTGACGGCGGCTTTCTCGAACGACAACGCTTCGACGGCAGCCAGCGCGTGGTGCGCCGTCAGATCGGGATGCAGCGGCGTGACCGACACATAGCCGTCCCGCACCGCCTGATAGTCCGACCGGTCGTGCGGCTCCCAGTCGTTCTGGCCTTCCTCGATCCAGTAATACGGGTGTCCCTTCGGATCGCGGCGCTCGGCGACCGACGTCACGTGATTCCGCTTCGCCTGCACGGTGACACGATACCCTTTGGGCTCGCCTTTGGGTACGTTGATGTTGAGGAACGTCCGCCCGGGAAGCGGCTGCCGCAGCAGCGCCCCGGCCATCACCGCGGCGGCGCGCGCCGCGTGCTGGAAGTCGTAGTCGCCGCGCGTCTGACGCAGCGACACGCCGATGCTCGGAATCCCGAGCAGGGCGCCCTCCAGCGCGCCGGCCACGGTTCCCGAGTAGGTGACATCGTCACCCAGGTTCCACCCCTTGTTGATGCCGGAGACGACGAGATCGGGCAGGCCGGTGAAGACGTGGGTGACGGCGATGTTCACGCAGTCGGTCGGCGTGCCGTCGACGGCGAAGACGCGATCCTCGATCGTCTCGAGCCGCAGCGGCCGCCGCAGCGTCAGCGCGTGGCCGATCGCGCTCGCCTCGGTCGTCGGCGCCACGATCGTGACGTCGCCGAGCGCCGTGAGTGCGGCGGCAAGCGCATGAATGCCCGCCGACCGGTAGCCGTCATCGTTGGTCACGAGGATCCGAATCATGTATGTCACGATTATACGGCGTGAGGCAGAGGAACAAGAGCGCCGTCGCGACCAGCGCGAGCGCCGCCCGTCCCGAACGCCGCCCGCGCGCCGGACAGCTGCCAGATCAGACCGAACAGCACGCTCGCCGCCAGCGCGCCGAGCCCCTGAACCGCGTTGTAGATCCCGAAGGCGAACCCGCGACGATCGGCAGGCGCGAGATCCGCGACGAGCGCCTTCTCCGTCCCTTCCGCGAACCCGAAATACACGCCGTAGACGAGAAACCATGAGAGGAGCGCCGGCAGGCTGCCGCTGGCGGCGAAGCCCGCGTACACGGCGGCGTACACGACCCAGCCGATGCCGATGACCGTGCGGCGGCCGACGCGATCCGACCAGCTCCCGCCCACGACGGAGATGCCGGCTTTCACGACGTGCAGCCCGGCCCACATCAGCGGAATCCATTTCACCGTGCCGGCGACGTCGGTGAGCTTCAGGAGCAGGAACGCATCGGTCGAATTGCCGAACGTAAAGAGCGCGAGCACGATCATGAACGCCGTGAAATCGCGCGGCATCGGTGTGGCCGGATGGGCCTCGCGCCAGCGGACGGGTTGCACCGACTGCGCCTGCTCGGGAACGAAAAAAATCAGCGTCACCGCGATCGCGCCGGGAACGATCGTCAGCGCGAAGAGCGTCCGGTAGTGCTCGGGATAAAAGAAGAGGAAGATCGACGCCAGCGTGGGGCCGACCACCGCACCAAGATGATCCATGGCGCGATGAAATCCGTAGACACGGCCTCGCGTCGCGGGCGTCGCCCAGCTTGCCAGCATCGCGTCGCGCGGAGCGCTACGGAGCCCTTTTCCCACACGGTCCAGCACCCGGATCGCGAACACCTGCGGCCACGTCGCCGTGATTGCGATGAACGGCCACGCGATCGACGAGAGGCTGTACCCGAACAGGACGAGCGGGCGCTTGGAGCGGGATCGATCCGCGGTGCGCCCGGAGGCGATCTTCAGGACGCTGCTGACGGCTTCCGCCGCGCCTTCGACGACACCAGAGACATCGCGCCGGCGCCGAGGACGCACGTCAGAAAAAACGGAAGCAAAAAACGGAAGCAGCGGGTAGATGGCTTCGGTCGCCGCATCAGTGGCGAGGCTGACCCACCCCAGAAGCCAAACGGCGCGGGGGTATCGAGGAGAGGAAGCAGGGCTCAACGGCGAGGGCTCAAGGCCGAATGGCAACCAGCCCTCAGCCCTCAGCCCTCAAGCCCTTAGCCCTCGAGCCCTCAGTGTCAGCGTCAGCGTTTCGCGTAAGGCGCCAGCGGACCGTCCTGCACCACCGACACCCAGATGTGGCGGTTGTCGTTCTTGTCGCGGTAGACCGGGAAGCCGCGGTACTCGCCCGTCGGCTCGAAGCGTTCGGGTGAGAACGACACCGCGGGACCGCTGGAATACCAGCGAGCGCCGTTGAATTCCAGCCACACACCGCTGTCCACGCCGCTCGGCGGCACGACGGTCAGGATCGAGGTGCGGCGGGGGCGCGAACGGTCCGGCAGCACCGCGGAGTCCACGGCCACGCGGGGAACGAACGATCCCGACGTGCCGACCGCGCCGGACGTCCGTTCCCGCACCGGAACGGATGGGCTCTCGACTGGGAACGTAGGCGCGTGGCTGCCGGTGGTCCCCGCCAGCTCCCGCTCGCGCCGCCGCTCGTAGACGCGCATCCGCCCGCTCCCGACCGGCACATAAATCTCGCTGTACGGCTCGATCGTCGTGTCGGAGTAGACGGGCACACCTTCGAATATCCCCGTGTGCGCCATCACCTGGCCGTCGAACAGCCGGAAGCCGCGGGTCGGGTAGAACGTGAGGCCGCCGACGAGGATCGGTGCGCTGGCGATCTGCCACTCAGCCGCAGCGGCCGACACATCCGGTGCGGGCGTTCTGAACTGACCGCCCTCGGCATTTCCTATATTCGGAAGCAGCACAGCCACTGTTAAGACACCGCTGAACAAAAACCCGCGCATGGCACCCTCCGCTGTGGGGTATGTCAACTGTCGTGCCACCCGGCGGTTGTACAATCAATCGGCATGTCGACTCTGGCTGAGGTGCTGGCTCGAGAGACGCGCGACGGCGAGCTCTACGGGGTGCTGGCCGACGGCCGCCTGCAGTGTGTCGCGTGCGGCCACTGCTGTCCGCTGCCTGAAGGGGCCATCGGCGTCTGTAAGGTGCGCTTCAACCAAGGGGGACGGCTGCGCGTGCCGTGGGGGTATGTCGGCGGCGTGCAGTGCGATCCGATCGAGAAGAAGCCGTTCTTCCACGCCTATCCCGGCGCGCTCGCCTACAGCTTCGGGATGCTCGGCTGCGACCTCCACTGCGGCTACTGCCAGAACTGGGTCACCTCGCAGGCGCTGCGCGATCCGGCCGCGACGACGCCTCCGATGCTCGCCGCGCCCGCCGATCTCGTGCGCGACGCGCTGCGCCAGCGGGCGCGCGTGATGGTGAGCACCTACAACGAACCGCTCATCACGAGCGAGTGGGCGGTCGCGGTGTTCAAGGAAGCCAGGGCGGCAGGTCTCATCACCGGCTTTGTGTCGAACGGGAACGGGACGCCGCAGGTGCTCGAGTACATCCGCCCCTGGGTCGATCTGTACAAGGTCGATCTCAAGAGCTTCGACGATCGCCACTACCGCGAGCTCGGCGGACGCCTCGCGCCGATCCTCGACACCATCCGCCGGCTGCACGCGATGGGCTTCTGGGTGGAGATTGTCACGCTGCTCATTCCGGGCTTCAACGATTCGCGCGACGAGCTCACGCGCCTGACCGGGTTCATCACGGACGTGTCCCCCGACATCCCGTGGCACGTCACGGCCTACCACGGCGATTACAAGATGACCGCGCCGCCCAACACGACAGCGGACATGCTGCACGAGGCCGCGGCGATCGGCCGCGCGAGCGGGCTGCGTCACGTCTATGCCGGCAACCTTCCCGGCCAGGTCGGCGATCTGGAGGACACGCGGTGCTCCGCCTGCGGCGCGCTGCTGATCGCGCGCTACGGCTACCACATCCGCAGTTACCGACTGACGCAGGACGGCCGCTGCCCGTCGTGCGCCGCGGCGGTGCCGGGGCGCTGGGGCACCGGATTCGAAGGACAGGTCGCGACGCGACCCTTTCGGACTAGAATTCAGATTCTGAATTCCGAATTCTGAATTCGTTATGAATGACACCTTAGGCCGCCCGCTGCGCAACCTGCGGCTCTCGGTCACCGATCGCTGCAACCTGCGCTGCGAATACTGCATGCCGGAAGACGACTACGTCTGGCTGCCGCGCGAGGACGTCCTGCATTTCGAGGAGACGAGTGCGCTGGTCGACGTCTTCCTCTCGCTCGGCGTGGACAAGATCCGGTTGACGGGCGGCGAGCCGCTGCTCCGCCGCGACGTGGCGGCGCTCGTGCGGATGATCGCCGCCAAGCCCGGCCTGAAGGATCTTGCGCTCACGACCAACGGGGTGCTGCTCGCCGATCAGATCGACGCGCTGAAGGCCGCCGGGCTCGGGCGCATCACGGTCAGCCTCGATACGCTGCACGGAGATCGGTTCAAGGCGCTGACGCGCGTCGACCAGCTCGACGCGGTCCAGGCCGGGATCGCCGCCGCGCGCCGCGTGTTCGGCCGCCTCAAGATCGACACGGTCGTCATTCGGGGCGTCAACGACGACGAGTTGATGCCGCTGATCGAGTACGGACGCTCGGTCAACGCCGAGATCCGTTTCATCGAGTACATGGACGTCGGCGGCGCCAGCCGGTGGTCCCCCGCGCGTGTCGTCCCGCGACAGGAGATGCTCGGCGCGCTCGCGCGCCACTACGGGGTCATCGCGGCCGTGGACGAACCGGGATCCTCGGCGCCCGCCGAGCGGTACACGCTCGAGGACGGGACCACGGTCGGGATCATCGCCTCGACCACCGATCCGTTCTGCCGCACGTGCGACAGAAGCCGGCTCACCGCCGACGGCATGTGGTACCTGTGCCTGTACGCGACGCGCGGCCTCGATCTGCGCGCGCCGCTGCGCGCGGGGATGCCGCCCGATGCGCTGAAAGCGTTGATCAGCGGCGGCTGGGGCGCACGCGACGATCGCGGCGCGGAAGATCGCCTGGCGCTCGGCGACCGCCGCGCGTTCGTGCCGGTCCAGGATCTGCTCAAAAAAGATCCGCACCTGGAGATGCATACCCGCGGCGGGTAACAACCCGCCGGGCGGGTCGCGCAGGCAACGGGCGCTACGACCGATGTTCCCCTGGCGCCTCGACCCGCCCGAACAGCAGCAGCGCCACCGCCTGCCGCAGCCCTTCCACGCTGCACGGCTTCTCGAGAAACGCTTCGTCGGCCCAGAGCGTCACCTTCTCTTTGAACAGGCGATCGCTGAAGCCGGTCAGGTACAGGACCTTGATGCCCGGCGCGGAGACGCGAACGCGCCGCGCCAGCTCGTCGCCGGTCATCTGCGGCATCATCACGTCGGTCACGAGCATGTCGAACGAGTCGAGCTTCGCGGCGATCGCGAGCGCTTCCGGACCGTCGGACGCGGTCGTGGTCTGGTACCCCGCATCGTGCAGCACACGCTCGACGAACTTGCGCACGAGATCCTCGTCGTCGACGACCAGCACGCGGATCGACCGGGCAGGGGTGGCCTTCACGCGCATGTCCACTCCCTGAACGGCTTCGGGTCCGGCGCGGTCCGGATCGCCCCCGTGGCCGCGCTCGACGAGCCGGCCCCCCGCAGAGGTCGCGACGCGGAATCCCTCATGCCGAGCGTCGCGCCGCGGGCGGCGGCGCCTCCGCTGCGAGGTGATGGCGGTCGAGCCGGCGATACAGCGCGCGGCGGCTGATGCCCAGGACCTTCGCGGCCGCCATGCGATTGCCGTTGACCTGCCGCAGCACGTCGAGGATGTGCTCGCGCTCGATGGCGTCGAGCGGCGCCGGCTCGACGCCGCGTGCCGACAGCTCCGCGATCCTCCCGCGCGGTGACGAGGGGGCGTGCGTCTCGGGACCGAAGGCGCCCGCCAGCTCGCGCTCCGACAGGAGCGTCCCCTCCGACAGCATACAGGCGCGCTCGATCACGTTCTTCAGCTCGCGGACGTTGCCTTCCCACCGCGCGTTGAGCAGGACGCGCTCGGCGCCGGCGGTCAGGCCGTGGATCGGCTTCCGGATCCGCGCCGCGCACTCGCGCATGAACGCCCTGGTCAGATATGGAATGTCTTCGCGGCGCTCGCGCAGCGGCGGCAGGATCACCTCGACGACGTTGAGCCGGTAGAACAAATCGCCGCGAAAGCGTCCCGCGGCCACTTCGGCCCGCAAATCTCTGTTGGTGGCGGCGATCAGCGTCACATCCACGCGCTTCAACTGCAACGAACCCACACGCTGCACTTCGCCGTGCTCGATGGCGCGCAGCAGCTTGGCCTGCACCGACAGCGGGAGCTCACCGACCTCGTCGAGAAACAGCGTGCCGCCATGCGCCGTCTCGAACACGCCTGGCTTCGATTCGACCGCGCCGGTGAACGCACCGCGCACGTGGCCGAAGAGCTCGCTCTCGAACAGCGTGTCCACCAGCGCCGAGCAGTTGATCGTGACGAACGGCTTGGTGCGTCGCGTTCCCGCGTGATGGAACGCGCGCGCCGCGAGCTCCTTGCCGGAGCCCGTTTCGCCGCCGAGCAGCACGACCTTGGCGTGCGGCGCGAGGCGCTGGATGAGGCTGAAGACCTCCTGCATCAGGGGGCTGCGCCCGAGCATGCCGCAGAATTCGAGCTGCCGCGCGACCTCGCTCTCGAGCGCCAGCACCTGCGCCCGGCGCTCGAGTTCGGCGCGGATGTCTTCGAGCACCTCCTTCAGACGATCGAAATCGAACGGCTTGGTGAGGTATTCGCGCGCGCCGAGCTTGATCGCCTCGACCGCGCTGTCGACGCCTCCATAGGCGGTCATCAGGATGACTTCGCACCCGGGCACCGTCGTGCGGATCTGGCGCAGCAGGTCGAGCCCGTTCACGTCCGGCATCCGCAGATCGACCATCGCCAGATCGGCCGGCTTGCGCAGCAGCGTGCGCATCGCGTCGGCGCCGTTGGCGCAGGCGACCACGTCGAATCCGATTCTGGCCGCCAGCCGCTCCACGATCTTGAGGACCGACATGTCGTCGTCCACGACGAGGAGCAGCGGGCGTGCGGTTTTAGAAGCGGTCATGGCGGTTGTGTGTGCGCGTTCCAATAAACGTGCCCCGGTTTCCACCGACGGAAGCCGCAGACATGGGCTGAACCGCACGACCACTGTGCGATTTTGACCACCTACGTGCAACTACGTGGGCGTTATAGCACATAGGCGCGCACTTCCCGGAGGCGTTTCTTGCGCCGGTGGAGGACGGTGCTCGCCGATCACGGGTGCCCTGCCACGGCGCCGTCTCGAATCGTCGAAATCCGCGCGGTCCACGGCTATTCCGCTTCCGGGACCGCCTCGTCCCGCAGCCGGACACTCCTGCCCCACGATCGTTGGCGTTAACGTGGGTCTAACTTGCTCCTGTATAATGACTTACTTGTCGCACCCAGACGCGCGGCGTTGGCGCGGCGAACGCGCGATCGTTTGCTTGCACGTTTCCGTCTAAGCACACACAACACCCATGGATATTGCACGCCCGTCCAATGCGAAGAAGAAGCGGATCAGGCAGGCGCTGTATGCCGGCGTCGGTCTCCTGGCCGTTGTGCTGGTCAGCGTGGGCTTGTCGCGGCTGAAGCCGGCGGCGCCGACGGTGGAGCGCGCGGTGGTCTGGCCGGCCAAGGTGGAGCGCGGCCCGATGGTGCGCCAGGTGCGCGGCCTGGGGACGCTCACACCGGAAGACATCCGGTGGATCCCGGCGACCACGCAGGGCCGCGTCGAAAAAATCATCCTGCGGCCCGGCACCCGGGTGACCAGCGGCGACGTGATTCTCGAGTTGACCAACCCGCAGCTCGAACAGCAGCTGCAGGATGCGCAACTCAAACTGGGCGCCGCCGAGGCGGGCCTCGCGAACATCAAGGTGCAACTGCAGAACGACCTGCTGCAGCAGCGCGCGGCGTCGGCGAACATCGAGGCCGATTTCAACAAGGCCAAGATGCAGGCGCAGATGAACGAGGCGCTCGCGGCGGACAAGCTGGTGTCCGACCTGGTGCTGAAGCAGTCGCAGGTGGATGCGCAGTCGCTCGGCGTGCGCAACCAGATTTCGAAGGACCAGCTCGCGAGCAAGGCCGATTCGATGCGCGCACAGCTGATGGTGCAGCAGTCGCTGGTGGACCAGGCGCGCGCCCTGCTCGCGTTGACGCGCCAGCAGCGCAACGAGCTGAAAGTGCGCGCCGGCCTCGACGGAATGCTGCAGCTGGTGCCGGTCGAAGTCGGACAGCAGGTCGCGCCGGGCACGAACCTCGCGCGCGTCGCGAATCCGAGCCGGCTGAAAGCGGAGATCAAAATCGCGGAGACGCAGGCGAAGGACATTCAGCTGGGCCAGAAAGCTGAAATCGACACCCGCAACGGGATCGTCGAAGGCCGCGTGGCGCGCATCGACCCGTCGGTGCAGAACGGCACGCGCACGGTCGACGTCACTCTCACCGGCGTGCTGCCCAATGGCGCGGTCCCCGACCTGAGCGTGGACGGCACCATCGAGCTCGAACGGCTGAACAACGTGCTCTTCATGGGCCGCCCCGCGTTCGGGCAGGACCAGAGCGTGGTCGGGCTGTTCAAGATTTCCGCCGACGGCTCGAACGCCGAGCGCGTGCAGGTGAAGCTCGGCCGCAGCTCTGTGAACACCATCGAGGTGCTGTCGGGTCTCAAGGTCGGAGACCAGGTGATTCTGTCCGACATGTCGGCGTACGACGCATACGACCGCATCAGATTGAAATGAACGCGCAGGTAAAGCCTGAGGCCTCGCGACGAGCGCGGATCGGACGGCAACAAGTCGCGCAGGCCTTCAGCCTGCCGGGGAGACGAAGAGCATGGCTGAGAACGGACAGGCGCTGATCAAGCTGGATGGCGTGACCAAGGTCTTCTTCACCGACGAGGTCGAAACGCACGCGCTCTCCGGGATTCATCTCCAGATCGACAAGGGCGAGTACGTGTCGATCGCCGGCCCTTCGGGCTGCGGCAAGTCGACGCTTCTCTCGATCTTGGGCCTGCTCGACTCGCCCACCGAAGGACAGTACCTGCTCAACAACCGGCCGGTCGCCGAGCTGCCCGCGTCGGAACGGGCGCGCGTGCGCAACCGCGAGATCGGGTTCATCTTCCAAAGCTTCAACCTGATCGGCGACCTCACGGTATTCGAGAACGTGGAGCTGCCGCTCACCTACCGGGGCATGAAGGCCGCCGAGCGCAAGCAGCGCGTCGAGGCGGCGCTCGAGCGCGTCGGCATGGGGCATCGGGCGAAGCATCTGCCCAGCCAGCTTTCGGGGGGCCAGCAGCAGCGCGTCGCGGTGGCGCGCGCCGTCGCCGGCGAGCCGCTCATCCTGCTGGCGGACGAGCCGACCGGCAACCTCGATTCGCGCAGCGGCGAAGCGGTGATGGACCTCCTACGCGAGCTGCACCGCGCCGGCGCGACCATCTGCATGGTCACGCACGATCCGCGGTACGCGCGCCACGCCGATCGCAGCATCCACGTCTTCGACGGCCGCGTCGTCGAAGAGCAGACCGAAATGGCTGTTACGGAATAAGAACCCTGGCAGGGCTGGGGGCTCAGGGCTCCGGGCATCGAAGCCGGAAGAAGTCCTGAGCCCTCAGCTCTCAGCCCTTCATGTTTACTGATCTCAGGCAAGCGCTCCGGCTCCTCTACACGTCTCCGGGTTTCAGCACGCTGGTCGTGATCGTCCTGGCGCTGGGCATCGGCGCCAACACCGCCATCTTCAGCATCGTCAACGGCGTCCTGTTGAAGCCGCTGCCCTTTGCCGACCCCTCGCGCCTTGTGGCGATCGACACGACCGTGCGGAACGAGCCGGACGACACGGCGTACCTCGACGTGCTCGACTGGCGCGCCCAGGCCACGACTCTTGAACACATCGCCGCGTACGCGACCGCCGCCGTGACGCTGACCGGCCACGGCGAGGCGGCGTCGATCCCGACGGCGGTGGTCACCTCCGATGTGTTTCCCCTCCTTGGCGTACCGCCGATCGCCGGTCGCTTGCTGGGCCCCGGCGACGATGCACGGGGAGCGGAGCGGACCGCGGTGATCTCCGAAACGTTGTGGGCGCGCTCGTTCGCACACGACGCCTCCATTGTCGGCAAGCCTGCGCTCCTGGACGGCGACCCGGTCGTCATCGTCGGCGTCATGCCGGCGCGCTTCGAGTTTCCGTTCGATTCCGAAAACCCGCCGCAGATCTGGATGCCGGTGCTCGCCTCGCGCTTCTCGGCGCAGTGGGCCGACCAGCGCGGCGCGGCCTTCCTGAAGGCGGTGGGACGGCTGCGCCAGGGCATCACCCTGAGATCGGCGCAGGCCGAGATGTCCGGCATCGCAGCCCGGCTCGACGCCGCCCACCCGCGCAACGGCAGCCACGGCCTCCTCGTTCGCCCGTTCCAGGAGGTGCTGGTCAAGAACTCCCGGACCGCGCTCTTCGCCCTGCTCGGAGCAGTCGTGGCGGTGCTGCTCATCGCGTGCGCCAACATCGCGAACCTGCTGCTGGCGCGCGGCACGGCGCGGCGCCGCGAGATGGCCGTCCGCACGGCGCTCGGCGCGAGCCGCCTGCTCATCGTCCGGCTGTTGCTGATCGAAAGCCTGACGCTCGCCGCCGCCGGCGGTGCGGCGGGAACCGTCGTCGCCCTGTGGGGCGTTGACGCGCTCGTCCGCATCAGCCCGGTGCAGATCCCGCGTCTCAACACGATCCACATCGATCGCAGCGTGCTGATGTTCACGGTGCTGGCGTCGCTGTTGACCGGCGCGCTCTGCGGCCTTCTCCCCGCCCTGCAGCTGTCGCGGTCGAACCCGGGCGACGCGTTGAAGAACGGCAATCGCGGCGGGAGCAGCGGACGCAGCGTGCGCACCCGTCACGCGCTCGTCGTCGCCGAAGTCGCGCTGTCGCTGATGCTGCTCGCCTCCGCCGGCCTGCTGATCCGTAGCCTCAGCGGCCTGCAGCACGTCAGCCCCGGCTTCACCACCGAGCGCGCCGTGACGATGCAGTTGCTGCTGCCGCAGGGGCGTTACGGCGACGCCGCGTCGATCATCGCGTTCTACCGTCGGCTGCGGAACGAGGTCGCCGTCCTTCCGTCGGTCACCGCGAGCGCCGTCTCCACCACCCTGCCGATGACCGGCAGCGACATCACGATGGGATTCAGGCCCGACGGCCGCGCGGCCGAACCGGGCGTCCGGACGTCGGCGGCCTTCTTCGGCGTCAGCCCCGACTACTTCTCGACGATGGGGATTCGGATCGTGCGCGGGCGCGGCTTCACGGAGCGCGACGACGAGCGCGCCGCCGGCGTTGTCGTGATCAACGAGACCATGGCGGCCAAGTACTGGCCGGGCGAGGATCCGATCGGCAAGCGGGTGACGCTGAGCTACAACAACACTCCTCCGCGCGAGATCGTCGGCATCGCCGGCGACGTGAAGCAGACCCGCCTCACCGACGCCGTGACGGCGCAGATGTACACGCCGTTCGTCCAGGCGCCGTGGCCGTTCCTGACCGCCGTCGCGAAGACCGCGGCGGCGCCTGACGCGGCGGCCGGACTGCTGCGCCGGGCGCTGGCGCACCTCGATCCGGAGCAGGCGGCAGGAGAGATCCGGACGTTCGACCAGTACCTGGCCCGATCGATCGCGACGCCGCGCTTCACGGCGACTCTGCTGGGAACCTTCGCGGCCCTGGCACTGTTGCTCGCCGGCTTCGGTCTCTACGGGGTGATGGCATATACCGTCGCTCAGCGTCGCCGCGAGATCGGCGTCCGCATGGCGCTCGGCGCGCAGGCCGCCGACGTCCGATGGCTGGTGGTGAGTCAGGCCGTGCGTCTTGGCGCGGCGGGGCTGGCGCTGGGGCTGGCCGGCGCGCTGGCGGTCACGCGCGTGCTCGACAGCCTGCTGTTCGGCGTGACCGCCTCGGATCCACTGACGTTCGCCGCCGTCTCCGCCGCGTTGATTATGGTGCTCGTTCTCGCGGCGTATCTCCCGGCGCGGCGCGCGACGCGCGTCGACCCCATCGCGGCACTCAGAGCGGACTGATCATGCTGATTTCACTACGTAACGTCGAGAAGTCGTATCCGCACGGCGTCGGGCGAAGTTACGTCCTGCGGCGGGTGAACGTGGACATCAAGGAGGGCGAATTCGTCTCGATTATGGGGCCGTCCGGCGCCGGCAAATCGACGCTCCTCCACATCCTCGGCATGCACGACAGCGCGTGGTCCGGCGAGTACTACTTCATGGATCAGCCGGTGCATCGTCTCAGTCCCAAACAGCGCGCGGAATTGCACAAGAAGCACATCGGGTTCGTGTTCCAGAGCTATCACCTGCTCGACAACCTGACCGTCTACGAGAATCTGGAGATTCCGCTCTCGTACCGGAACGTCAGCCGCAAGGATCGTCAGAGCATGGTCGGCGACATCCTCGACCGGTTTCAGATTGTCGGGAAGAAAGATCTCTATCCCAACCAGCTGTCGGGCGGCCAGCAGCAGCTGGTCGGCGTCGCGCGCGCGGTGATCGCCAACCCGCAGGTCGTCCTCGCGGACGAACCGACCGGCAACCTGCACTCGGCGCAAGGCAAAGAAATCATGACGTTGTTCCGCTCGCTCAACGAAAGCGGCGCGACAATCATCCAGGTGACGCATTCGGAAGTGAACGCATCCTACGGAACGCGAATCATCCAGTTGCGGGACGGTTGGGTCGTCGACGAGGCACCGTCAAACCAAAGGCCGCCGGCGAACCTCTGAACGGCGCCGTAGCCGAGAGAGCGCCCGCCGGGGCCCGAGACCCGCATCACTTGGCCCTTCCCTTGCTTCGATGTCGGCGGCTGCATGCGATCCCTGTCCCATTCGATTCTGGCGTTGTTTGCGTCCCCGGCCGGGGTGTTTGTCCTCGCCGCGCTCGACTCGACGCTGTTCTTTTCGATGCCGTTCGGCATCGACACCGCGGTCATCATTCTCGCGGCGCGGCTGGGCGCGCTCTGGTGGACCGTCCCCCTGCTCGCCACCTCCGGTTCCGTACTCGGCGCCGCGCTCACCTTCTGGATGGGACGCAAGATCGGGGACCACGGGCTCGAGCGTTGGGTGCCTGCTCGCCGGCTGACGGCGGTTCGTGCCCGCGTGCGCAAGAAGGGCGCGGTCGCCCTCGCCGTCCTCGATCTGATCCCGCCGCCGTTCCCGTTCACGCCGTTCGTCCTCGCCGCCGGCGCGCTCGAGGTGAAGCCGCGGCTGTTCTTCGTCACGCTGACGATCTGCCGCATCTTCCGCTTCGGGGTGGAAGCGGCGCTCGCCGCGACCTACGGCCGCCGGATTCTGGACGCGCTGGACTCCGACCTCTTCCACGAGATCATGATGTTTTTCGTGGTGATTGCGATCGCGCTCACCCTGTTCTCGCTCGTGCAGGTGGTCCGCGCGACGCGCGCGCCGAGGCGCCGGGACGCCGCCGCCTAGAACATCCGTCCGCCGAGCGGGACGTCGCGTTCCGGTCCGAGCAGCACCACCGCGCCCTCGCCGTCTGGCACACCCAGGGTGAGCACCTCGGACATGTACGGGCCGATCTGCTTCGGCGGAAAGTTCACGACCGCGACGACCAGGCGGTTCAGCAGCGCGTCCTTCGGGTAATGCGTCGTGGCCTGCGCCGACGATTTCTTCACGCCGATCTCGCCGCCGAAATCGATGCGCAGCTTGTAGGCCGGCTTGCGGGCCTCGGGAAAATCCTCGACGGCCACCACGCGCCCCACGCGAATGTCGACGCGCTGGAACTCGGCGTAGCAAAGCGGTGCAGGCTCGGTAGTCATATGCGTGGAAACATGACACGGTTTGCCGGCGCGGCACCAGTCGGGGCTTTTGTGCTACGGTCGAGGCGGTACGGGAGTTGAAACCTGCCGAGAACCGGATGACCGTGTCCGCCGCGGGGAATGTGTTGGTCGTGGAGGACGATCCCGAGGTCCGCGGGATGCTCCTGGAGTTGTTGTCCACCGCCGGCTTCTACGCCGTTTCGGCCGAGGACGGCCTCGAAGCGCTCCACCTGCTGCGCACCGTTTGTCACCGGGCGCCGGATGCGCCGTGCCTGGTCCTGCTGGATCTGAAAATGCCCAGGCTGGGTGGCAGCGAGTTCCGGCGGGCTCAGCTCGGCGATCCGACGGTCGCCAACGTCCCGATCGTCGTCATGTCTGGCGCCAGCGATCTCGAGCAGCGCGCCGAAGCCATGGGGGCGGTGGCGACGCTCTCCAAGCCGCTCGATGTCGATGTGTTGATTGACGTGGTGAAGCGCTACTGCGTGAGGCGCGGCGGCGGCTAAGATCGGCCGGTGACGGCCTGGCGCACGGCCGATGTGAGAACGGCCCCGAGGGCGGCAGCCGCCATCACCAGGGCTGGAACCGGTCGCTCTTCGAACAGATACAGGATCACCGTCCCGATGACCGCGCCCAGCGCCACCGTAGACAGCGCCGCCGTGAGGCGATGCAGGGGGCCGCGGGGGCACCGATGGTTCTCGGTGAGCGCGCCCATGCACTTGGGACAGGTGGCCAACTTCGGGCCATTTTACCACACGAGGTCGGCCAACGATCGCGTGCCGCGTGCGAAGCGCGTCTAGGCCCGGAGGCCTTTCATCGCGCCGAACACCGCGATGTGCGAGTCGACGACCCGCTTGCGCTCCGCCTCATCCGGTTCGAGCGTCCAGACGCCGCGCTGCGACGTTCCGCCCAGGATGATGCCGTCGTTGCGCGCCATCATGTGAATGCCCAGGCTCGCGCCCGGCACGGGCGGCACGCCGCCGTTGGTGTGGTAGTTCACTTCGGATTGCGGCGGCATCACCGTCAGCTGACCCTTGAGCGGGATGAGCTCCTGATCGCCGAAGAGATCCCTGGCGCCCAGACCGGTGCAGTTGATCACGATCGGCTCGCGCAGCGCCGCCAGCTCCCGCGGCGACTCGAACTTGCGGATGACGATGTGCCCGCCCCAGAGCTGGAAGTCGCGAACCAGGTTGTCGAGGTAGATGTTCGGCTCGATCCGGATCTGCGGCGATCGGAGCGCGTATTTCGTCGGGAACGGGTGCTCGCCCGGCTGCAAGATGTCCTGCCCCACCTCCAGGCCCGCCATCAGGCTCGGACGCTCCGTCGTGGCCGGTATCGGCGGACGCAGTGCGTCGGTCAGCGTGTAGTTGTCCAGCCACGACACGCCGAAGTGCGGTCCCGCCAACAGCTGCAGCTGACGGTACGAGATCTCGGCGGCGCGCCGGTACTGCGCGTCCCATTCCGGCGTCCGCTTGTCCGTGACGACGAGGCCGGACTCGGGCGTGAACCCGGCGAGCGACATGTTCGACGTCACGTTGGGCGGAACGGCCAGCGCGTAAATCGTCACGTCGAAGCCGCGGCGCTGCAGTTGCCGCGCGCAGGTCAGGCCGACCGATCCGCAGCCGATCACGGCCGCCTGCCGCGACGGGTGATCAGTGGCGAACTCGGCCGCCATCAGCCCCGTGCCCCACGCCAGCGACATCCCGGCGCCGCCGTGTCCGTAGTTGTGCACGAGGAGTTTGTCGCCGAGCTTGTCCGGTCTCAGCACGAAACCGGCGTCGCGATGCGGCCGCAGGCCGACGGTCGTACGAATGATGCGGTCCCAGGACGCCTTCACCGGCGCGAGGTTCACGGGCAGCCGCCGCGGCGCCAGAGCGGGCTTCGGGTTCGTGGTGCATGCCGAGACGCCGAATCCGATGGCCGCCATCCCGCCGGTCGCAAGAAATGTGCGTCTCTGCATGATGCGTCCGCCGCGGATTCTAGCGTGTCGCGCGCATGTTGGCCAGCGCGAACGCCCATACATCGGCCAGCTCCGCGATGCGCCTGTCGGTCGGCCGATAGCCGTGCGATCCCTGGGTCTCCACGCGAATCAGCACCGGCTTGCCGCAGCCCTGCGCCGCCTGCATTGCCGCGGTGAACTTGAACGAATGGCTCGGGACGACGCGGTCGTCGTGATCCGCCGTGGTGACGAGCGTCGCGGGATAACACGCGCCGGCCGTCACGTTGTGCAGCGGCGAGTATTTCGAGAGATACGCGAAGTCTTTCGCGTTGTCCGACGACCCGTACTCCGTGGCCCAGGCGACGCCGCTGGTGAACTTGTGGTATCGGAGCATGTCCATGACGCCGACCGCCGGAAGGGCGACGGCGAACAAATCGGGACGCTGCTGCTCGACGGCTCCGACCAGCAGCCCGCCGTTCGAGCCGCCCATGATCCCGAGCGTTTGCGGCGAGGCGTAGCCCTCGCGGACGAGGTACTCGGCCGCGGCGACGAAGTCGTCGAAGACGTGCTGTTTCTTCTCGAACATGCCCGCCTCGTGCCAGGCCTCGCCGTACTCCCCGCCGCCGCGCATGTTGGCGGTCGCGTAGACGCCGCCGCGCTCGAGGAAGGCGATCACCTCGGGTCGGAACCGCGGCACCTCCGAGATGTCGAATCCGCCGTAGCCGTACATTATCGTCGGGTTCGCCCCGTCCTTCTTCAGGTCACGCCGGCGCGTGATGAAAACCGGAATGCGCGTGCCGTCCTTCGAGGCCGCGAACACGCGCTCGGTCGTGTACGGCGACGGATCGAACGTCAGCGACGGCGCCTCGAACGGCGTGCTCGCGCCGGTGGCTACGTCGTAGCTGAATACCGTCACCGGATAGAGCGGCGACGTGAAGGAATAGAAGACCTCCGGGCGCGAGAACTTGCCGAACGGCCCGGCCACCGAGCCCAGGCCCGGCGTCGTGATCCGCCCGGCGGCCGACCCGTCGAGATTGAAGAAGCGCACGTCGCCGGCCACGTCGTTCAGCGCGTTCACCGCGAGCTTGCCCGCGACGAGCCCCGCCGACTCGATCGCGTTCCGGCTCTCCGCCACAATGGTCTTCCAGTTGGCAGCGTCCGGCCGATCGACCGGGACCGCCACGACCTTCCTGTTCGGCGCGCCGCGATCCGTCAGCAGGTACAAGGTGCGCCCGACGACACCCAACGCCTCGTAGGCGCCCGTATGGCCGGCGTAGAGCGTGCGGATCGGTGCATCGAACACCGGCGCCAGCGGAGTGCCGAGGTCCTTGACGAACAGCTCGTTCCTGTGGCTCGAGCCCTTGTTCGTGGTGAGAAAGAGATAGCGGCCGGTCTCGTCGGTGTCGGCGTCGAGGAACAGCGCCGGCTCGTCCGGGCGTTCGAAGATCAACCGATCGGCCGATTGCGGCGTGCCGAGCGCGTGATAGTAGATCTTCTTGTTCCTGGCCGAATCCTCGAGCGCCTTCCCGGCCCTCGGCTCGGGATAGCGTCCGTAGAAGAAGCCCTTGCCGTCCTGCGTCCACGAGAGGCCGCTGAACTTGACCCAGCGGATCACGTCGGGCAGCTGCTTGCCGGTGGCGAGCTCCCGCACGTAGTACGTCGACCAGTCCGACCCGCCGTCCGACTGCCCGTACGCGAAGTGCCGCGCGTCTGGCGCCGGCACGAACCCGGACAGGGCGATCGATCCGTCCGGCGAGAGGCTGTTGGGATCGAGCGCCACCGTCTCGGGCCCGCCGATCGTCTCGCGCGTGAAGACGACCGACTGCCGCTGCAAGCCGGTGTTTCGGTTGTAGAACCAGTGGCGACCTTCATAGCGCGGCGGGGTGACCTTCGGGTAGTTCCACAACTCCGTGATCCGCTTCTTCAAGGCCTCGCGCTGCGGCAGCGCATCGAGATACCTGTAGGTGACGGCGTTCTCCGCGTCGACCCATTCCTTGACCTCCGGCGCGTTGAGGTCTTCCATCCAGCGATACGGATCCGCGATCTTCGTCCCGAAGTAGTCGTCGACCACGTCGCCTTTTCGCGCGCGCGGGTACATCAGCGACGGGGATTGGGCGAGGAGCCCGCCCCCGCAGGTCATGAGGGTGAGCAGGACGGCGTGGCGGAGGGCGCGGCTCATGACGGAGCATTGTAAAGGAGCTCGCATATCGCACACAAAGCCGACGCAAGCAGGGCACGCTCGCGCTCGATGGAGTTCGAGACGCGAGCCGGTTGCCTCCTGCCTCCGACGATGGTAGCGTCGTCTCTCGACCTTGGTACGACGTTCGCAGTCAGCCTTCATTGCGCCCGCGACCTCTCGCGAGCGAGCCACAAGGACTGGAGCGATGTCATGGTCACGCAAACCCTTGCTTCAAGAGTCAATAGCTTGGAAGAACGAGTAACGCGGCTGGAAGAGTTACCGGCGCGTATCGACGCCCTGACGTCGCAGGTTTTGCAACTACGCGGGGAGATGCGCGGTGAACTTTCTGCCGTCCGCGATGAAGCGCGGACGGGCGGCGATGAGACTCGACGCGTCCTCCGCGATGAGATTCGGGCCGGCGATGAAGAGACTCGGCACACCCTCCGCGACGAGATTCGGGCCGGCGATGAAGAAACCCGGCACACCCTCCGCGACGAGATTCGGGCCGGCGATGAAGAGACTCGGCACACCCTCCGCGACGAGATTCGGGCCGGCGATGAAGAAACCCGACGCACCCTCGGCGACCAGATTCGAACCGGCGATGAAGAAACCCGACGCACCCTCGGCGACCAGATTCGAACCGGCGATGAAGAAACCCGGCGCACCCTCCGCGACGAGATTCGAGCCGGCGATGAAGAGACCCGGCGCACCCTCCGCGACGAGATTCGGGCCGGCGATGAAGAAACCCGGCGCACCCTCGGCGACCAGATTCGAAGCGGCGATGAAGAAACCCGGCGCAACCTCGGCGACCAGATTCGAACCGGAATGGTGGAAGTGATGACCCATGCCCGCGTGCTTCATGAGGATCAGAAGGCGGCGTTGGCGTTGATCGCCGAAGGACTGCGCCCTCGCAACGAATAGGAGCGCTCGATGTCTCTCAATTTCGAGACACCCGTCGAGATGCGTTTCTGAAGGGAATCGACCGCGGCTGCGGAAGGCGTCGCCGCTGCCGTTAAGCGGGCGTGCCTTATACTCGGCCGGTGCGCATCCGCGTGATCCTGTCTCTCCTGGTCTTCTCCATCCCGATCGCCCTCGTCGGCGAAGGACGCGTCCCGACACCGGAATCGGTCTTCGGCTTCCGACCCGGCGCCGACTACAAGCTCGCAACCTACGATCAATCGATCGAGTACTTCAAGAAAGTCGCCGCCGGCAGCAAGTACGTGAAGCTCGTCGAAGCCGGAAAGACCAGCCAGGGGCGCGCCATGTACTTTGCCCTGGTGTCGTCGCCCGACAACCTCGCCAGGCTCGATCGCTACCGCGAGATTGCGCGGCGTCTTGCGCACCCGCAAGGGCTGACCGACGCCGACGCGAAAACGCTGGCGCGCGACGGCAGGGCGTTCGTCCACATCGACGGCGGGCTCCACTCCACCGAGGTCGCCGGACCGCAGCACACGCCGCAGCTGCTCTACGATCTGGTCAGCAAGGCGGACGAAGTCGACACCAGGGCCATCCTCAACAACGTCGTCGTCATGCTGTGGCCGACCATCAACCCGGACGGCCAGCAGATGGTCTCCGAGTGGTACATGCAGAACGTCGGCACGCCGTACGAGCTGTCCGGTTTGCCGCGGCTGTACCAGGAATATGTCGGCCACGACAACAACCGCGACGCGTACATGCTGAACATGGTCGAGTCGCGCGTGCTCGAACACACGTGGCGGCAGTGGGAGCCGCAGATCATTTACGTCCATCACCAGTCGGGTCCCTTTCCCAGCCGCATCTGGCTGCCGCCGTTCTCCGAACCCGTCGGCAGCGACGCGCCGTTCATCATGTCGCGCGAGGTGAACATGATCGGCATGGCGATCGCCAAGGGTCTCGAGGAGCGCGGGCAGGTGGGCGCCACGCACATGGGTACGGCGTTCGATGCGTGGTACCCGGGGTACGTGGACTACGCGCCCAACTTCAAGAACATCGCGGCGTTCTGGACGGAGACGGCGCTCTTCCAGTACGCGACGCCGCACGACTACACGATCGGCGACTTCCCGCAGAACATGCGCGACCTGCGGCCGCAGAGCCTGTACTCGAGCCCGTGGCCGCCCGGCACATGGCGCCTGCGCGATGCGGTGGATTACATGGAAACGGCGTCGCTGTCGGTGCTCGAGTTCGCCGCGAAATACAAGGACTCGCTTCTCTTCGATCGGTATCAGGCGGGACGCGATCAGATCGCGCTCGGGAAGAAGAAGGCGCCCTTCGCGTACTTCGTCCCCCAGCAGCAGCGCGATCCGGTCGCGGCCGTGGAGATGCTGCGCCGCATCGCGTTCGGCGGCGTGCGCGTCTCCATGTTGACCGCGCCCGTGACGATCGGCGGGGACACCTTCCCCGCCGGCACGTGGGTCGTTCCCACCGATCAGGAATTCGCCGCGATGGCGCGCGAGGTGCTCGACGCGCAGACGTATCCGGATCTGAGGCAGTATCCGGGCGGCCCGCCCGAGCGGCCGTACGACGCCGCCGGCTGGTCGCTTCCCCTGCAGATGGGCGTGCGGGTGGTCGCGGCGGCGTCGCCACTGACCGACGAGATGCGCGCGAAGCTGACGGTCATCGGCGCGATGCCCGACCCGAAGAGCAAGCCGACCCCGTACGACGCGGGCCTCCACACCGATGCCGCGCCGTTCGACAGCCTGCCGGGCGTCGGGTTCAACACGGATCCGGCGTCGGCTGCGATCGTCCCCATGCCGGGGCGGATCACCGGATCGGGACCGGTGCTCCTCGTGGATCCGGCGCAGAACAACGCGTTCAAAGCCATCAACCGCGCGTGGACGCTGGGGGCGACGGCGCAGGCCAGCGCCGGTGCGGCGGGCGCGCCGATTCGCTACGCTCTGCGCGGCCTCTCGAGCAGCGCGCAGGAGGACCTGGTCCGGTCCCTGTCGCTACAGGCCGAGCGGGCGGAGTCCGCGCCGGGCCGCGCGGTACGGCGGCCGCGCATCGGCGTGTATCAGCCGTGGACCGGGAGCATGGACGAGGGGTGGACGCGCTGGGTGCTCGAGCAGTACGGCTTCTCGTTCGTCGCCGTGCACCCGGAAGACTTCACATCGCCGCTCGCGCAGACCATCGACGTCCTGATCATGGCCGACGATGCGCGTGTGCCGGTGGCGGGGGCGGCCGGGGGGCGCGGCGGACGCGGAGGGCCGGCGGCGGCGGTGCGGCCCGAGTACGCCTATCAGCTGACGGCGACCGACCTCCAGGGATTCGAGCGGTTCGTCCGCAACGGCGGCACCGTCGTCTGCCTGAGCAACGCGAGCGCCTTCGCGATCCAGCAGCTGAAGCTGCCGGTGACCAACGTCGTCGCCGGCCTGCGGCCGGAGGAGTTCTTCCTGCGCGGATCGATCGTCGAGGTCACTACCGATCCGACGCACCCGGTGATGGCCGGCATGCCCGACAAGGCCGCGGTGTTCGTCGACGGCAGCCCGGTCTTCGAGACGCAGGACGGCTTCAAGGGCACGATCCTCGCGCGCTACCAGGATTCCGGATCGCCGCTGCTGTCGGGCTATCTGATTGGCGAGCAGCACCTGCAGGGGAAAGCGGCGGCGCTCGACGTCCAGCTCGATGCGGGCCACGTCGTGCTGATCGGGTTCCGGCCCGAGTGGCGCGGCCAGCCGTTCGGCACATTCCGGATATTGTTCAACGCCGCGCTGTTCAGCCGTTCGTAATCAGAGGAGGAGTTCAAGATGAAGACAATGGCACGCACGTTCGGAGTCGGTCTCACGCTGGCGATCGCCGGAGGCTCGTATCTCGCAGACGCGCAGCAGCCGCCGGCGGCTCCGGCGCCGCCGATGTCGTTCTTCGTGACGAGCGCCGGATCCGGCAAAGGCGCGGATCTGGGCGGCATCGCCGGCGCAGATCGGATCTGCCAGACGCTGGCGACGGCTGCCGGCTCCAGCAAGACATGGCACGCGTATCTGAGCGCGGCCGCGGCCAACGGTCAGCCGGCGGTCAACGCCCGGGAACGGATCGGCGCCGGCCCCTGGTTCAGCGCGAAGGGAGGGCGGATCGCGCAAAGCGTGGCGGACCTGCACGGCGACACGCTCGAGATGGCCCGTCGCGGCAACAACATCAACAAGACGACCGCTCTGACGGAAAAGGGGGAACCGGTCAACGGCGTCGGCGACACGCCGAACCAGCACGACATGATCACCGGATCGCAGCTCGACGGCACCGCGTTCGCGGACGCGGCGGATCACACCTGCGCCGGTTACACCAGCAGCGCCACCACCGGCGTCGTGCAGCTCGGGCACCACGACCGGACCGGCGGCGGCAACACGTCGTGGAACTCGACGCATCCCAGCCGCGGATGCAGTCAGGACAACCTGGTGGCCACGGGCGGCGCGGGACGGTTCTACTGCTTTGCGATCAACTGACGGATGCGATCGATGATGGCTCGCGCGAAGCGGGTGGCTTCCTCGCCGGTTGCACCGCTGGCGAGGAGCCCCTCGTTGAGCTGACGCTCGGTCAGCCGGCCGGCGTATGCGTGAAACCAGCGGGCGTGTTCCGTCGTGACGTCGCCCGCGATGTCGGCCGTGCGCTGGCCGGTGTAGCCGAAGCGGACGCGGCTACCGTCGACGCCTGTGACGAATTCGGGGGTCTGCGCCTCGAAGCCCTCGGGGTCCCAGCGGCCCCGCGTCACGATCGTCGTACCCCATCTACCCATCGAACCGCCCCAGTCGGTGAGGAGATACCGCGCCTCGTGACGCACGCGCGGCCAACGGCCGGCGCGCTGCTCGAAGATCGCCGTGTTCGACCCGCGCGCGACGTCGCGGCGATCCTTCGAGTCCCAGTTCGAGAGGAGCATCACCAGAATTTTCAGCCCGCTCAGTTCGGGCGTTCCGACAAACGGGTTGTCGTCCCACGACCAGCTGTGTTCGTCGAAGAACTTGTTGACGGCGGGGTCGTCGAGCTCGAATCTCGCGTCGACGAAGGCACCGTCGGCGCCCTGGATGCAGTCGCGCGCGCGCTTCAGTGCGGGGCCGTCGCCCCCGAGGTCGATCGTCCCGGACGGCACGAAATGCGTCACTTCCGCGAAATAGCCGCACGCCCACGCGAGCCGGACCGCGAACGTCTCAACCCGGGCTTCGTGTCCCCATTTCACGCGCCACCGGCGCCCCCGTGCGTCGCGCACGGACACACAGGGCTGCGAGCCGCTGCTGTGTTCTTGGATGAATCGAAACGGCGGCGCGGGCGCACCGTCCGGACCGCCGGGGCCATGCGCGAGGCTCAACGCCTCGACTACTCCGGGGTCGCGCCAGATGGAATGCCGCGACGCCCGAAGCCGCCGCGGACCGGCTTTGCGGAGCCGGTACAGGCCGACCACATGCCACACGGCACGGAGAAAGAGACGGCCGAGGACGAGGCCCGCGATCGCGCCCCCGACCCACAACATCGCGTCGGTCGCGCTCATGGTGTAATGGGTGCCAATGGATGATGGGTTCGACGTGACATGCCCGTACTGCGGAGAGCAGGTCGAAATCTACCTCGAGCCGGACGTGACGGGCACGTTCGTCCAGGACTGTGAAGTCTGTTGCAACCCGTGGCGCGTCCGCGTATCCGGATCCGGCGAGACTCGAGACATCGACGTCGGACGTGCCGACGGGTCGGAATAACGCCGGGTGGTGCCCTGCGGCACCCTCGGCGCCTTACCCGCGTCCGCGCTGTTTCATCGTCTTCATCGACGCCTTGCCGGCCTGAAGCGTCACGCGCTTGGCTTCGGCCGCGACCGTACGGAGATCGCGCGGAACCGGCTTGCGGTGCTTCTTACCCGGAGCATCGACCACGCCGCCGCTGCGGCCCCTGGGGCTCTTCGAGCTGGTGGCGGCGCTGACCGCCGTCTTCTTCGCGGCTTTGGTCAGGCTCGTCACGCCATCGGAGAGTTGGTCGAGCAGTTCGGCCGCGCTGTCGCGCACGCTGGTGATCTGCTTGTTCAGCGCGTCGCGGTCCATCCAGCCTTCAGCCCTGGCCTGAACGGTGCCCACCATTCGCCCGAGTTGCTCCGCGAACGCCATCACCCGCTGCTCCATGGCGTCGGTGGCCGTGTTGTTGGCTGTCCTGGCCGTTGGTGCAGTGCTCCCTTTCCCGCCGTTGTCGCGCTTCGCCATGCGAGCTCCATATCTGTGGCGTTCAATCGCCGCCCGATCGTGAGCAGGTTTCATGCCGCCGACTCGCCTCAGCTGGCGCACGCCTTGCTCTGGTGTCGGGCGTGATGAGGCGCTGGTACCTAGTTTCGACCGCCGCGTTTCTGGCGGCCTCAATCGCGCTCGCGGTATGGCTGCTCCCAACCGGGCGCGAGCAACCGCCGTACGCCTTCGCGCGCGCGCGGGTGAAACATGCCTGGCCGATCGACGGGTCGGCGCCGGAAGACTCGCGAACGCACGCGCTCAGGCTGGCCCGGGTCTGGATGCCGACCGACGCGGCGTCGGTGGACCTCGGGATCAACCCGGCTGACCCCGCCGGCACGTTGTCGGAGACGATCGTCCGCTGCCGCTACCTCGACAGTCCCGCCCGCGGCACGACGGCGAAGTTCGACTGCGTGCTGCGCGACGGCGAAGTCGTGAAGGTGAAATACGGACACACCGGCGAAATTCACGCGGAGCTCGCCGCCACCCGCCTGCTGTCCGCGCTCGGCTTCGGCGCCGATCGCATGTTTCTGATCCCAAGCCTGCGCTGCTACGGCTGCGTCCGGACGCCGTTCTACACGAACTGGTTGCTCGACAAAGTCCATGCGCGAGAGCTGGTGGTCGCTTCGGTTGCGGACGACCGCTACACCGACTTCTCCTGGGTCGCGGTCGAGCGGCGCTTCGACGGCCTGTCGATCGAGGCCGGCGACCACGAGGGGTGGGCGTGGTTCGAGCTCGAATCGATCGATCCCGCGGTCGGCGCCAACCAAGCGGAACGTGACGCGCTCCGCCTGATGGCGATCCTGCTCGCGCACTGGGACAACAAGGCCTCCAACCAGCGGCTCGTCTGCCTCGCGCCGGAACCGTCAGCCGCCGCACCCTGTCCCCGCCCGTTTGCGTTGATCAACGACCTCGGCGCGACCTTCGGGCCCAACAAGGTGGAACTCGACCACTGGAAAGCGGCGCCGATCTGGGCGGACCGCGGGCGCTGCACGGTCAGCATGCGACAGTTTCCATACAGCGGCGGTACGTTTTCCGACAGGACGATCTCGGAGGCCGGGCGCCAGCTGATCGCGCATCAGCTGGCCGCGCTCACCGCGCGTCAGGTGACGTCGCTCTTCTCGGGCGCGCGGTTTCGTGAATTCTACGGAGGCAGAGGCGCGGACGCCGACGTGGGCGCCTGGACAGCGGTGTTTCTGGACAAGGTCCGGCAGATCGCGGACGGCGGCCCCTGCCCGTCGTAGGCGTTGGCGTTATTTCGTGCGCGGCTTCACCTGGTCGATGTACCACCCGACGCGAGCCGGCGAATCGCCATGCGACTCGGATCCGTTCAGGTAATACCGGACGACGCCGCCGGCGTCCACATAGAAGGTGGCCGGCAGGTTGTCGAATCCCATCGCCGTTTCAGCCTGTCGCGCGTCCATACGCACCACCGGGAAGGGAAACTTCATCTCGGCCAGATAGCGTCGCAACCGCTTGTCGTCTTCGTCGAGGCTGACTAGCAGGAAGGCCACGCCGGGGTCGGCTTGATACTTCGCGTACGAGGCTTTCAGGTGCGGTAACTCCGCACGGCAGATCCCTCACCAGGAGGCGAAGAAATTCAGGAGCAGGACCTTGCCGCGAAGGCCCGATGCGTCGTACGGCTTTCCACCGAGGTCCGTGAACGCCAACACCGGGAGGGGCCGATCGACCAGGCTTCTCAGCGCAGCGGCCTTGCGCTCGTCGCGGCGCCGCGTGAGCTCGGACTCGAGCCACGCGTCGAACCCGGCGGCGTCGCCGCCCTGCGTCTGGAGGGCGGCCAGCGCGTCCTTGGCCCGCTGCCGCAGCGGCGCGAGGCCGCCTGCCAGCGAGAGCGCCTCGAGATAGTGATCGCGCGCGCGCACGGGCACCTTCTGCACCCGCGCGAGCTCGGCCATGTGAAACTGGTTCACGACGTCGAGCCCCTGCGACAGCCGTTCCGCTTCCCCGAGTTTCGCGGCCGCGGCCGCGTAGTCCTTCTCGAGCACCAGCGCCCATCCGGCGAGATCAGCCGCCGCGGCCCGTCCGCGCGCGTAGGCGCTCTGTGACTTCCCGGTCATCTGATACGCGCTGAGATTCTCGTCGATAAAGCGATCGGAAGCGGCGGCGCCGCGGCCGGCCAGCGCGATCGCGCGGTCGTACTCGCCGCGATCGATCAGCATCTGCGCGCCGGTAAAGAACGGCGCCGGATCGGCCTGCGCCTTGGCGCGCGCCTCGACGGCCGCGAGGATCTGCGCGACCACAGCGGGGTCAGACGCCGATGCCGGCGCCGTGGTCTGCAGGGCCAGTAGCGCCGCGTCGAGCGCGCGGATCTCCGGGCGCGGCGGCGCGGGATCGACGGTGTCGGCGGCGGCGAAACCTTCCGCGACGCGGAGGGCGTCCCGAGCGGATGCGCGGCCCGGATCGGTGGCGACCGCGGTCTTCAGCTCGACCAGCGCGCGCGCGCGGAGCGACGGCTCGTCGTGCCATCCGGGAAACGCGTTTTCCTGCTGCCACCCCTTGAAAGTGTACAGGCGGCCGAGCGCTTCGTGCGCCGCCGCCTTGGTGTCGCGATCGCGCGCCGCCTCTTCCAGCGCCGCGATCGCACTCTTCGCCAGCCGCTGTTCCCACAGCGCGGTCCCGCGCGCCAATGGCTCCCGCGGCGGGCTCTGGGCGGACCCGCCGGCGGCTGACGCGAGGACGGCAACGGCTATCGCACACGCGGTGGATCTCGTCACGCGCACAGTGTAATTGAATCAGAAATCAAAGAGCCGCGTGAATTTGACGATGAAGGATCGCCCCAGCGTCTCTTCTGGGTTGAACACGGTCGTGTCTCGGCGGTCGTTGTACACCACGAACAACCCGGTGCCGCTGCGGTTGAGCAGAGCCAGGCGGACGTTAGACGTCAGCAGCGACGACTGGTTGTTGTACTGGACGAGCGCCTGGATGCTCGCCAGCGTGGTGAAGGCGTAGCTCACTTTCACCGGGACCAGGTCGGTGTGAAACTTGCCGGACGGAAGGTCGACGTTCTGCCGGGTCCAGCCGACCGATCCGACGAACCGGGCGCCGGCGCGCCAGTTGAGCGCCGCCTCGTACGCGTCGAAGTCGCCGTCATAGAAGCTGCCGTGCCGCCACCGCAGCGCGGTGGCCAGGACGGCGCTGGGATCGCTCTGGAACTCGTTCGAAATCTGGCGCCACGTGTACAGCCCCGGCGCAATGACCACCTTGTGGCCGCCGGCGTTGAACACCGTGAACGGCGCGAGCGGCCGATCCTGGAAGCGGTCGACCCACGTGCCGAAACGGCCGCCTTGCTTCGGGTCAATCTCGAGGAAATGGATATGCGTCATCGAGCTCTGGAGCTGGCCGTCGGCGACGCCGTAGTACGAGTTGTAGGCGACGTGCGGAGAAATCCGCCGGATCCACGGCCACCGCTTGGGCTGGGGCTGGAAGAACACGCGGAACTCCGGGTGGCGATAGCCCTTGCGGGGCAGGTACCCGACCTCCGGATTGAAGTTGGCGCCCACCTGCGAATAGCCGCCTGAGGCCAGCCACAGGTTGTTCGTGAAGTTGTAGAACACGCGCTCCGAGTGGTCGGTACCGCCCTTGACTAGCGGTGACGTGGTGCCCGCGACGTACGCAAACACCTTGGAGTTCTTCGTCACCTGCACGTTGGCATCGAGGCCGTAGGCGCGATTGAAGTCGTTCGCGCCCGCGTAGCGTCCGGTACCTTCGCGATTCACGAGGATCGCGCCGAAATTGGACCGGCCGATTTCGCGCTGCACCCGCAGGACGCCGAAATTGTTCGCGGCCGTGACCAGCCTCGCGGTCTGCGGATCCAGTGCCGAATCGGTCTGCATGTCGAGCAGCCCGATGTTGAAGGCGCCAACTTTTCCCGACAGGCGCGCGCCGCCGTTGATGTCGATGGGCAGCCCCGAGGAGCCGGTCGCGGACAACCCGATGCGCCGCGAGAAGAAGAGGTCCACCTGCTGGGGCGCGCCGAACTGGAAGACCGACGCGTTCTCGAGGAAGAACGGGCGTTTCTCGGGAAAGAACAGGTCGAAGCGGGTCAGGTTCAACTGCTCCTCGTCGGCTTCCACCTGCGCGAAATCGGTGTTGACGGTGAAGTCGGCGGTGAGGTTCGGCCGCACGCCCCATTTGACGTCGAGGCCGACGTTGCGGTCCTCGACCGGGTTCACCCGGCTGACCACTTGGTTGGTCGGCACGGTGTAGTCCTTGTTGACGGACGCAAGCACGTAGGGGATGAGCTTGAGATCGTGACGCGCGGGCAGGTCGAGCCCGGTCAGTTTCGCCGCCGAGGACACGCGATAGATGTCGAACCCCCGCCCCACCGGCGACAGAAACACTTGCTCGTTCTTGCGACGGATATTGCGCTTGAGGTTGAAGCCCCACGTGCGGTTGCTGCCGACCGGATACCGCAGGGTCTTGAGCGGAATCGCAAGCTCGGCTTCCCAGCCGCGCTCGGTGATCGCCGTCTTTACGCGCCAGTCGCCGTCCCAGTTGGCGTTGAATGAACTGATCGTACCGCGTTGGGATCCGCCCCCTCCCGATACGTTCGAGGAGATACCGCCCGTCTGGCCTTCACCCGACACCTGGCCGTCGTACTCGATACCGAGGGGATTGGTGCCGAAGACAAAAGCGTTCTGGTTGTCGTTGAACGTGTCGAGCACCAGGATGATCGCGTCGGTCTCGGTCAGATCCGCGTCCCGGCGGTTCTGGCTGACGACGATCTTCGACGGGTCCGAGTCGAAACAGATCACGCCGATGTACACATGCGTTTTGTCGAAGAGGACGCGGACCTCCGTGCGCTCGGTTGCGGGCGCGCCTTCAACCGGGTCGGTCTGCGTGAACGTCGCATACGACGCGACCTTGAGCCAGGCATCCTCGACGACTCTCCCGTCGAGGGTGGGGGCGGGGGTGCCTTCGGGCAGGCGCCCGGCCGACAGCTGAACCGGCGCGGGGTCCGCCGCGGTCCGCGGGGCGCCGGCCGCGCCCGGCGGCGCCAGCAGACCGGAGCAGAAGATGCCAATCACCCACCAGCGGTTGGACCAACGCCGATTCAGCATAGGAGTTTTATCGCAGAGGTTCGACGCGTGAGTGTCACGACTTGTCATTGCCCTCGGTGCAGCTGGTATAATGAGCGGTTGTCTTTATGATTTCAGTCCAGGGTGTATCGATGCGGTTCGGGTCGAAGGTGCTCTTCGACGAGGTGACCACCACATTCTCGACGGGTCGTCGGTACGGCCTCACCGGCCCGAACGGCGCCGGCAAGTCGACGTTCATGAAGCTGCTGACCGGCGAGCTGCCGCCGCAGCGCGGCACGGTCGTTCGCCCCGCGAAGGTCGGCGTGCTCCGGCAGGATCAGTTCGCCTTCGATCGGTTCCGCGTCATCGATACGGTCATCATGGGCAACCATCGGCTGTGGGGCGCGCTGCAGGAGCGCGAGCTGTTGTACGCGAAGAGCGATCTGACCGACGGCGAAGGCATGCGCCTGGGCGAGCTGGAAGGAATCGTCGGCGACGAGGACGGCTACGAAGCGGAGGCCAGCGCCGCGATTCTCCTCCAGGGGCTCGACATCCCGGAGGCGCTGCACGAGCGCACGATGTCGGAGATGCAGGGAGGCCAGAAAGTGCGCGTCCTGCTCGCGCAGGCGCTGTTCGGCCGGCCCCAGGCCCTCCTGCTCGACGAGCCGACGAACCATCTGGACCTCGACTCGATTCACTGGGTGCGCGAGTTCCTGCTGCGCTATGAAGGCACCCTGATCGTCATCTCGCACGATCGGCACTTCCTGAACGGCGTCTGCACGCACACCGCCGACATCGACTACCAGACGATCATCACCTATACCGGCGGGTACGACGACATGGTGCTCGCCAAGACACAGATCCGATCGCGCGTCGAGTCGGACAACGAGCAGCGCGAAAAGAAGATCTCACAGCTGCAGGATTTCATCGCGCGCTTCTCCGCCGGCACGCGCGCCAGCCAGGTGATGTCGCGCAAGAAGGAAGTCGAGCGGCTGCAGACCACCGAGCTCGCGCGGTCCAACATCCAGCGCCCCTACATCAAGTTCGCGATGAACCGGCCGTCGGGCCGCGTCGCCGCCGAGATCAAGGGGGTCAGCAAGGCATTCGGCGCCCTGAAGGTCGTGAGCGGCTTCAGCGCGATCGTGAACCGCAACGAGAAGATCGTGCTGGTCGGCCGCAACGGCCTCGGCAAGACGACCATGCTGAAGGCGCTGCTCGCGGACGCGCCGAGCGTGGAGCCGGCGCCCGACGCGATCGACGGCGGCAGCGTGAAGTGGGGCCATGAAGTGTCGATCGGCTACTTCCCGCAGGATCACACCGGCGAGATCAAGCCGGGGCTCACCGCCGTCGAGTGGCTCCACCAGTTCGATCCCGACGCCTCGCGGCAGGACATTCACGGGCTGCTCGGCCAGATGCTGTTCCAGGGTGAAGAGGGGCAGAAGCCGACCGAGGCGCTGTCTGGCGGTGAAACCGCGAGGCTGCTCTTCTGCCGGATCATGCTCCAGAAGCCGAACGTCCTCGTCCTCGACGAGCCGACGAACCACCTCGATCTCGAGTCGATCAACGCGGTGAACATCGCGCTGCAGAAGTACGAGGGTACGGTGTTCCTCGTGACGCATGACGAGG
>JAYVYV010000175.1:0-11368 GCA_043783985.1 Acidobacteriota bacterium
CGGCCGATGTGCACCATGAAGAAGTTGGTCTCCGACGGAATCGTCTCGTAGCCGTAGGCGTTCAGCTCGGAGGTGGTCTTCTTGCGCAGGTCGATGACCATCTTCTTGATGCTGGCCTGCGACGCCGTGTCCTTGAGCGCCGCGACGCCGCCGTGCTTCACGAGCGCGTTGATGCTGCCCATGCTGTACGGCCGCATCTTGTCGATGTTCTCCTTGGACGCGATGGCGTAGCCGAGCCGCATGCCGGCAAGCGCGGCGATCTTCGAGAAGGTGCGCGCGATGATAACCGGACGCCCTTCGAGGACGTACGGCACCGACGTCGCGTATTCCGGGTTCTCGACGAAGTGGTGATACGCCTCGTCGATCAGCACCGGCATGCCGGCCGGGATGCCGTCGAGCAGTTGCTTCACTTCCTTCGCGGTGACGACCTGGCCGGTCGGGTTGTTGGGGTTGCACAGATACACGAACCCGAGCTGCGCCGCGTTGGCGTTCGCCGCCTTGATCATCGCCGGGATGTCCTGGCGATAATCCTTGCCGAGCGGCAGCTTGATCGCGGTCGACTTGATGCTGGTCGCATGCTGGTACACCGTGCTGTACGTCGGTTCGACGCCCAGCACCTTTTTCCCGGCGGGCAGGAACGTGGTACCGACGACGTCGAGGACCTCGCCCGACCCGGCGGTCAGCAGGATGTTCTCCGGCTTGACGCCATGGTGCTTGGCAATCTCCTGGACGATTCCGCCGTCCGGATAGCCGTAACGGTTCGAGTACTTCCAGGCGTTGTTCATCGCCTTCATCACCGATTCCGGCGGTCCCCAGCAGTTCTCGTTGCTCGACAGGTGCGCGAACGAATCGTAGTCGTTCGACACCGCTCCCGCGCGGGCGCCGCCGGGCGTCGCGCCCTGCGTGCGGCCCTGTGCGAACAGGTCGATCTCCGTTCCGATTCCCAGGTAGCCGAGCGCGGCCGCGAATCCACCGACGAAACCTCGACGCGAAACAGTCATAGTTCCTCCGTTCTCAAGGGCCGATCCGAGCGCGTGAGGCATTCTAGCCGGAATTTCGCTACTTTTTGCCGACATTTTCATACCACTTGAGATTCGCCGTCGCCGTGCCGATGCAGACGAGATCCACGCGTTTATCGGCGTTCAAGTCTGCTGCTGCGCACCCGGCGCCCGCCATCCCCCCCTCGTCGATGGCCCGCTTGTTCCAGGTGGCGCCGTCGGCCGACGCGGTATAGAGCATCAGGCTGCGCGCGCCGCCCCGTTGTCCGACGACCACCTCGTCGCGGCCGTCGCCGTCGACGTCCGTCGTCACGATGGAGTGGCCGTCGGTGATCGCGTCGTCGATCATCTGCCGGCTCCAACTGCTGCCGGTCGGCTTGTAGATGACGACTTGATTGCCGTGCCATGGCTCGATCGTCGCGATGAACTTCTGCGCGCCGATCCTGCCGAGGCTGATGTCGCTCGCGCCGCTCTTGGGCCACGGATCGGAATCGCCTTTGGTCATCTCGGTCGGCGTCCACCTGCCGTTCACGAAGCGGTGCAGATAGATGCCCATGAAGCCGGCGCTCATCAGCGCCTGCCCTTTCACGCCTTCCCACGCCATCGGCTCGATGCCGTGAATGAGTCCGCTGAAGGTGTCGGTCACCACCTCGCGCTTCCAGTCGGGCGCGCGGTAGAAGTAGATCGAGACGGGTGTCTTGTAGTCGGGCGCGGCCGAATCGGTCCCGATGAGCGGCGCCATCACCAGCATCTTCTTGCCGCTGCCGTCGGCGTCGACCCAGCGCAGGCGGTGCGCCGTCGGGACGCGATCGATCTCCCTGCTCGTCCACGGCTCGGCGGGATCGGCGCCGTGCGTGAGGATCGACAGGATCCCGGTGCTCGTCTTGGTCGACGTGGTGAAACCCTGCGCGAGCGCGAGCTCGGGGATGCCGTCGCCGTCGATATCGTACGCCGCGGTGTTGATCATCTGCGACTGCCCGCTCGCAAGGACGTGGCGCTGCCAGCCGGGGTTTTCGTACCACACCAGCTCCGGGATGCCGGACGCCAGGGCGATGATGTCCGGCTTGCCGTCCTTGTTGAGATCGGCAATCACCACCTGGTAGCCGCCGCGCAGCGCGGTGCCGATTTCGTGGACGACGAACTCTACGCCACCGGCTCGTGGCGCCTGCGCGTGCATGAGCGACCGCGAGACGACTTGAACAGCGAACAGGGCGACGAGCACGAGCGGCAGGAAGCGGATGGGCGTTCGGGACGTCATGGAAGCTCCTCGCGGGTGATGTTAACATCCGCGTCTCCCCCATGCCGCGCCTTATCGCCTTCCTTCGCGCCGTCAACGTCGGGGGCCGTACCGTGCCGATGGCGCAGCTGCGCAAGGAATTCGAGGCGCTGGGGTTCACGGACGTGGAAACGTTCATCGCCAGCGGGAACGTCATCTTCTCGTCGCGATCGGCCGATCTGGCGGCGCTGGAGAAGGCGATCGAAGCGCGGCTCGGCGCGGCGTTCGGCTTCGAGGTCGCGACCTTCGTCCGGACGGATGCGGAAGTCGCCGCGGTGGCCGTCTACGAGCCGTTCACGAAGGCGCAGATCAAAGACGCCGGCGCGTTCTGCGTCGGTTTCGTCGTGAAACGGCTCGACGCGGCCGCCACCCGCGCGCTGATGGCGCTCAAGACCGACATCGACGACTTCCACACGAAGGGGCGCGAAGTGTACTGGCTGTGCAGGAAAAAGCAGAGCGACTCGACGTTCAGCAACACGATCCTCGAGAAGAGGCTGAAGATTCGCGCGACGTTCCGCGGCATCCAGACGGTCGCGCGCCTCGCCGCCAAATACGGTGCATCATGATCAACACACGCACGCTCGACGACGTCACGATTCTCGATCTGCACGGCCCGCTCGGCGCGGGCCACGACGATGCAGCCCTGCGCACCGCGATCCGCCGGGCATTCGATGACGGCGCGGCGACGGTCATCCTCAACATGCAGGACGTCCCCGCCGTCGACTCGTCCGGCGTCGCGGCGCTCGCCTCGGGCCACATGACGGCCTCCAACCACGGCGGACACTTCAAGCTGTGCAACCTGACGCAGAAGCTGACGGACGTCTTCGTCATCATGCGGCTGCACACGATCTTCGAGTCGTACGCGACGGAGGCCGACGCGATCGGCAGCGTGCAGGTGCAGAAAACCTAGCGCGACGCGCCGCCGCCGTACGACGCGACGGACGGCTGCTCGTCCGCCCGAGCGACGCCAGGGGCCGCACCCGCTCAGGATGCGAGCGTCGTCAGCGCGTCGCCAGCGACGCGGAAGATCGACCAGCCGTCCATCAGCGTCGCGCCGAGGCTGGTGTAGAAACCGATCGCCGGCTCGTTCCAGTCGAGCACCGACCACTCGAACCGTCCGCACCCGCGTTGGACAGCGATTCTCGCCAGCTGCCGGAGCAGCGCGCGGCCGATGCCGTGCCCGCGCCACTCCGGGCGCACGAAGAGATCCTCGAGATAGAGCCCCGGCTTTCCGAGGAACGTGGAGTAGTTCGGGAAGAACAGCGCGAACCCGGCCGGCGTCCCGTCCGCGTAGGCGATGATGACGTCGGCGGCAGGGCGCGCGCCGAACAGCGTCGCGCGCAGTCCCGCTTCGGTGGCGGTGACCTCGTGCGCGAGCTTCTCGTACTCGGCAAGGCCCTGAATCAAGCCGAGGATCAGCGGCACGTCGCGTTCGGTGGCCGGGTCGATGCGGATTTCAGGTTTCACGCTCATCGGATTCTCTTTCCTTGCGCCGAGCTCTTCATGAGCGCGGCCAGGCGGCGCTCGCGCGTCTCCTGCTGTTTGGCGCTCATGACCCAGAACGTCATGAGCCGCCGGTACCCGGGCGGCTGGGCGCAAAAGAACGTCCATGCGTTCTCTCGCGTGCGGAACATGCGTTCGAGCGCCGGCTCGAACACCGAGGGGCGGGACTCGAAAGAATAGAGGGCCGTCTTCTTCGGATCGCGCCTTTCGAAGGCCTCGAGTCCCGGCTTCTTCATCCGCTTCAGGGCAATCAGCTCACCGACGCGCGCCGTGTTGATCAGGCTCCAGGTGCTGCCCGGCCTGCGCGGCGTGAAGCGATGCGTGTAGCGCGATTCGTCCACGCGCTTCTTGATGCCGTCGATCCACCCGAAGCACAACGCTTCGTCCACGGCGTCCTTGTAGCTGATGCCCGGCGTTCCGGAGGCTTTCTTGTGGAAACCGACCAGCAGCTCGCGCTCGGTTCGATGATGCGCGACCAGCCACCGGCGAAACGCGGCCGGCGTCCTGAAGTACACCGGTTTCATGACGAAGGGGCGCGCGGGCCGGCCCAGGCTTTCTTCAAGAGTGCGACCTGACCGCCGTGATAGGTTCCGTGTTCCACGATGCCGTGCAACAGAACCGAGACGGTGTATTCGAGTCCCGGCACCAGGGCGTCGAGCTGATCATCGGCGAGCTGCCGCGCGTCGGCCGCGAGCTCGCGATGGCTCTCGCTGAGGCGCTCGACGGCACGCGGCCAGTCGTGCTGAGCGGCGCCGGGCCCGAGCCGCGGAAGGGGGTGAGACCCGAACCGGCCGTCAGACCCCGGTACCGGTGGCCAGTCCTGCTCGGGCGTCGGATCGCCGGTAGACAGTCCATGGACGCGGTGGCGCGCGATCTCGGACCACGCTGTGATGTGCAGCACGATCTCCCAGATGCTGTGCGCGCCGGCGACCGCGCGAGTGTTGGCAGCGTCGGCCGTGACGCCGTTGAGAAGCTCGACCAGCGCGGGCCCATGCCACATGGGTCCCGTGACCGTCCGCTCGATCTGCTTGGCCAACCGTTTCGCGCGGCTCATACCATCGCCTCCTGAAAGTCGCCCGTTCGTTCACTATTATGACCAACCTCGCGCTCGCGCTCCGGCCGCCGTTCGAGATCCTTCGTGACGATCGTCGAAGTCCGGCCCGAGGGCTCGGAGCGCGCGGGGTCGGTGTCGGAGTTTGGGGTCGGAGTTCGGTGTCGGAGTTCGGGGCTCGGAGTTTGGGGCTCGGGGCGGGGTCGGTGTCGGAGTTCGGTGTCGGAGTTCGGGAGTAGCAATTCTCGCCACGTCTGGCGACCATCAGGGTTGCGGATACCGCGCTCCCGATATCCAGGGCCATCGGTTTTATTGGCAATCCGGTTGAGAACGGATTTTGCTCACTGGTCTGCGCTAAGCACCGATGCCGAGACGACCGCGAATCTATATCCCCGACATGAGCCTGCATGTGTTTCCGCGCGGGATTCATGGGAGCGCCATCGTCCGCGACGAGTGCGACAGCGAACACCTGCTCGGCCTGATCATCCGGGCCACACGTCGTCGCGACGTCGGCGTCCACGCCTTCGCACTCATGACCACGCACTATCATCTGATCGTCACGCCCAGCGGCCCCGGCGCGCTTGCCAAGACGATGCAAGAAATCGGTATCCGTTACACACGCTACTTCAACAGGAAATACGCCAGAATCGGAACGGTTTGGAACGATCGCTACCGCGCAACGCTGCTCGGGGACGAGCGCTACTGGTATACCTGCCTGCGGTATGTTGAACTGAACCCATTCCGAGCCCACATGGTTTCGGCCCCGCAAGATTCACGCTGGTCGAGTTATCGAATGCACGCGTGGGGGGAATCTTCGGATTGGCTGACACCCCATCCGATGTACCTCCGGCTGGGGAGCACCGCTGAGTTACGTCAGGAGGCATACCGCGCCATGTGCGAGATTAAATTGACCGACGAGGAACTCGAACTTCAACGGCATCCACAGCAGCAGACTACGGATGCTGAGCTGACGGCAGGCGTTTGACAGAGTGTCGGAGTTTCGGTGTCGGAGTTTCGGTGTCGGAGTTTCGGTGTCGGAGTTCGGTGTCGGAGTTCGGTGTCGGAGTTTAGGTGTCGGAGTTTAGGTGTCGGAGTTTAGGTGGGGGACATGCTCATCGACGTCAACGGCTTTCAGATGTATTACGAAGATCGCGGCGGCGGTGAGCCGCTGCTGTTGCTCCACGGCGGCACGGGAAGCGGCGCCGACTGGAGGCTGGTGTTCACCGCCGGCGACCCGCCGGGCTCTCGCGTCATCGTGCCCGATCTGCGCGGCCACGGCCGCTCGACCAACCCGTCGCGCGCGTTCACGTTCCGTCAGGCTGCGCACGACATCTTCGCGCTGCTCGATCGGCTCGGCCTCCAGCACGTGAAGGCCATCGGCCTGAGCATGGGCGCAAAGACGCTGCTTCACATGGCCACCCAGCAGCCCGAGCGCCTCGACGCCATGGTGCTCGTCAGCGCGACGCCGTATTTCCCCGCTCAGGCCCGCGCGGCAATGGCGCACCTGTCCGTCGACGTCTTCTCCGACGCCGACTGGACCGCGCAGCGCCAACGCCACGTGCACGGCGACGAGCAGATCCGCATGCTCTTCGAGCAGATGCGCGCGCTCAAGGACAGCCACGATGACGTCGCGTTCACGCCGCCGCTGCTGGCCACGATCACTGCGCGCACGCTGATCGTGCACGGCGATCGGGATCCCCTCTACCCGGTCGAGCTCGCGCTGGAGATGTACCGATCGATCCCATCGTCAGCGCTCTGGGTCGTCCCCAACGGCGGCCACGGACCGATCTTCGGCGCGATGGCGGCGCCGTTCGTCGAAACCGCGCTGGCCCATCTGACGCCTCGAGTGTAGGCCGTTCGTGGGGCGTCGCGATCAGCGTGCGAGCGGCCAGGCGGCGATCCGGCGGGCTTACGTGTCGGGCTCGCCGCGCGGGTCACGCGCAGGTTTCCGCGGCGGCCAGGTCGCACCACACGTGCGGCAGGCCACCAGCTCCAGACTCTCGGGACCGTCGCGCTCGACCGCGTGATCTTCAGGTCCTGAGCCGCAGACCGGACAGCGCCAACCGGTCGTGTCAACGTGATTGTCGTCGGTCATATTCTGGTTGCGCGACTTGCCCCGCGCCATCCACTCGATCGCGTGCGCGATCCGGCGCGCGCGCGCCGTCGCTCGTGTCCTCCGCGCTCCGCTCGACGCACTCGCGTTTTGTGACTCAGGCTCATGGCACCGCCCTGGTGGCATGCACGGCCTCGCGCAGTCTCCCGGAGGATGGGCTTCGCGAAGTCAGCCGCCTTCGCGATGTCCGTCTCGACACGCGAATCCCTCGTCCCCACCTTCGCGCACCGATCCGCCGACTCCCAACGCCCAGATCGTCCGTCAGCCGTCCGCGGCCCGGATGATAAGCTCTTCCAGTTTATGCCGCTCATCGGCGCGGAGGCCACCGCCGCGGCCGCCGTCGCGGGCCTTGCGTCGGCCATCATCTCTGCCTATCTGGCCGATCTGCTCGGCCTCACGATTGCGCCGTTCGCGATCCTGCCGCTGTCGCTCCTCGTCATCGCCCTCGTGTTTCTGTGGCTCCGGCGACGTGCCGCGCCGGATCGCGCGGCGTGCTCTTCCTTCGGCCTGATCGTCCTGGGCACGTTCGGCTGGCTGATGTGGCGCGCACGTCCGGATTTCCTTCCGACCGGCAGCGGTCCGGATCTCGCGCACCATCTCTCGCTGCTTGCCTACATCGAACAGCACGGACGGCTCGTGCACGACGCCAGCCAGGGCGCGTATCTGGGCGAGATGATCGACTACACTCCCGGCGCCCACCTGCTCGCCGTGCTCGCGGGCGCCTGGCTGCGCAGCGACGCGCTGCACGTGGTGCACGCGGTGGTCGCGCTCACGGCCGCGCTGAAAACCGGCCTCGTGTTTCTGATCGCCCGGCGCGTGATGCCGGACGGGGCGCCGCGCGTGCCATTGGCGGTCGCGACGACGCTGCTGCTGTTTCTGCCGTACGTGTTCTTTGTCGGGTCGTTCATGGAGCAGTCGTTCCTGCCGCAGGTGGTGTCGGAGCTGTTTGCCGTCGCGATGTGGTGGGCGCTCGTCGTGTGGGACGAACAGCCGTCCGGGAGCGGGATGGCGCTGTTCGCGATGTTCGGCGTCGGCGCGTTCCTGACGTGGCCGATCTGGGTCGGTCCGCTCGCGCTGACGCTCGCCGCCATTGCGCTCGCGCACCGCGACGTCACGTGGACGCGCCGGCTGCGCGACGTGGCGATCGCAACGCTTCCCATTGCCGCCGCCGCGGCGATACACGGTGTCCGCCACCCGAACGGATTTCAGATGGTCGGCACCGGAGGCTTCGCGATCTGGCCGACGCCGGCGACGCTGGGCTGGGCGTTTACCACGCTGTCGGCGGCGGGCGTGCTGTGTTCGGTCGCGCAGCGCCGCGCGCGCACGCTCACGCTGCTCCTGGCCGCCATCGCGCTGCAAGCGATGGCGCTCGTGCTGACCGCGCGCCACGCCGGAGCGGCGGCGCCGTACCTCGCGCTCAAGATGTTCTACCTGGCGATATATCCCCTCACGGTCGCCATCGGGTCGGCGGCCGCGGCGGGGTGGCGTGCCGTGCCTGGCGCCGCGCGAGGCTCCCGCCGCCGGGAGGCGATCGCCTGGGCCCTGGTCGGCGTGGTCGCCGTCCTCGTCGCGAGCCAGCTCGCGCGACGGCCTCGCGCGATGCCGGTCGTCACGCAGCCCGTATTTCTCGCGGCCCAATGGACGCGCGCTCACATGTCGTCCGACTGCGTCGACTACCTCGTGAACGACGGCTATACCGCGTACTGGCTGCACCTGGCGGTCTTCGGCCACCCGCGCGCCGCGGGGCGAGCGCTGGACGATGACACGTTCGTCGCGAGGAAAGGGCTCGTGCGGTGGATCCTGCCCAACGGCCTGCCCTACGCAATCGCCGGCGACTTCGACGCGCTGCCGCGCGATATCCGGACGAATGTCGACGTCCTCGCGCGCTTCGGTCCCGCGGCGGTCGTCAAACGCCGCGGCAACGCCGTCTGCGCCGACCGGTAGCGCGGCCCGTCAGCCCCACCCGCGCGATCGGAACAACCGCAGAGAACGGAGCGATCGCTGCGAGCATGTCCCGTGTGTCGCTGCGAGCTCCGCGGTTCTCTCCCATCGTGATCGTTGTTGCGGATCTCAGCGCTTTTGCGGATCTCAGATAGTGAGGCGGGTGACGGCGCCGGTGAGTGTGTCCGCGCCGATCGAGACGTACAGCTCGCGATCGGCGATCGAGACGCTGAACGCGACGCGTCGCTCGAGGCGGGCCGCGAGCGCCGCGACGAGGCCGCGATCCAGGGCGTAGAGCTCCAGTTCGTCCGGGCGGTGGATTCTCTCGCCCGCGAGTTGCTTCAGAAACTGCTCGGGGTTCTTGTGCGTGTAGACGACGACGCGCGCGCCGGATTTGGCGGCCTTGTGGAGCCGCGAGGCGTCGGGCGTACCGATGTCGATCCAGGTCGTGATCGTCCCGGTCAGGTCGCGGACGGCAATTGCCGGGGCCTCCGGGTCCGACACGCCGCGCGAAAACTCGATCCGGTCGGCGTACTCCAGCAGGTACGCGAGCAGCCGGCTCACCAGGTATTCCTCGGACTCCGACGGGTGGCGCGCCACGCGCAGGGTGAGCGACTCGTACAGGTTGCGGTCGGCGTCGGCGAGCTCGATGTCGAAGTTATAGATGGTCGCGGTCTGCGCCATGGCTATCGCATCGGTCTCGCGGCGATCGCAATCGCCTGACCCATCGTCGTGGCGGGCGGTATGCGCCCGGACGCCGGATCGCGCGGCGTCCGCGGCATCATGGCGTCACGCCGCCTTCCGCACGTCGAACCGGAGGCGGATGTAGTCCGCGCTCCACCCCCGGGCCGGATCGAAGAGCCGCGGCTCCACGGCATCGCGCACGTCCTGGATGAAGGCGCGCCGCTCGCCGGGCGGCACCGCGCCGAGAAACGGCTGCGCGAACGTCTCGAGCCAGTCGGTGATGTCGCCCGGGAGCGGCGTCGGCCGAGGAAAGAGGGTGATGGCGCGCACGACGAAGCCCTGCGCTTCGAGCAACGCGCGATACGCGGCCTCGGTCGGGAAGAACCACGGATCGAGCGCCGCGCCGTCGAGGCCCCGGCGGTTCGCCGCGTCGACGAGCGCGAGGCGGACGGTCTGCACGCATCCGGCGCCGCCGAACTCGGCGACGAACCGCCCCGCCGGCTTCAGCGCTCGATGCACGGAGGCGATCACCGCGGCGGCGTCGGGTATCCAGTGCAGGACGGCGTTGCTGAACACGGCGTCGAACTCCGCTATGAACGGCAGCGTCTCGGCGCTCCCGCGTCTGGCGTCGAGGCCGCGCGCACGCGCGGCGCCGATCTGCTCGGCGCTGCTGTCGACCGCGACCACGCGGCAGCCGGCGGCGACGAGCTTCTCCGTCAGCGCGCCGTCGCCGCATCCCAGATCGAGGATCTGTTCGCCGGGCTGCGGCGCCAGCAGGGCGAACACGCCGGCCCCGAGGTCCGAGACGAAGCGCGCGTTCCGGGCGTAGGTGCCCGGATCCCAGTGTTGTGTGGTCATGGCTGATGAACGGGCCGCGACAGCTTACTATGACGGGGCTCATGCGATTCGACGATGACCTGCGCCGCATGTCGTGCGGGGCTCCAGCCCACGTCGGCGGCGAATTCGGCCTGAATCTGCCCGACGGCCCCTTCGTGTTCGGAAAGGCCGGGCCTCAACCTCGACCACGGGACGATCGGCCGGGGCGTCGCGGGGTTAAAAGAGTGCTGGCGCACGATGTGCGCGGGTGTAGTATTTCCTCGTTCAACGACAAACCACGGGTAGTCAGACGAGGAGCATGCGCATGGCACAGAATGACGGGCTGAATCGCAGGTCGTTCCTGAGAAACGCCGGATTGACGGCCCTCGTGGGCGCGGTCGCCCCGGGCAGCTCGATGGCCGCGGCCGCCGGCGCCGCCCTGGTCCCCGCCGCCGACAATACGAAATTCGACTTCGACACGCCGTACAGCCGCATCGGCACCGACTCGACCAAATGGGACGGCCCGATCAACACCGGCCTCACCGACAAGGATCACATCGTCGCGGGGATGGGCATCGCGGACATGGATTTCCGCGCCGCGCCGGCCATCACCCAAGCGCTCCAGGAGCGGATGAAGCACGACGTCTGGGGCTACCTGGTGATGCCGAAGTCCTTCCCGGAAGGCATCGTCGCGTGGAACAAGCGGCGCTACGGCGTCGATATCGACCCGGCGTTGATGGACATCACGACGGGCGTCCACCCCGGCCTCGTCGCCGCGCTGCGGGCGTTCTCGCCCCCAGGGACCAAGGTGCTGCTGACCACGCCGACCTACAACGGCTTCTACAGCGACCTGCGCAACACGGGCACGCTGCCGGAAGAAAGCGTGATGAAGGTCGTCAACGGGCGTTTCACGTTCGACTTCGACGACTTCGAGCGCCGCATCAGCCGCGACACCAACACGTTCATCCTCTGCAACCCGCAGAACC
>JAYVYV010000176.1:0-4198 GCA_043783985.1 Acidobacteriota bacterium
CAAGGCCCAGAGGAGCATGCGCGCGACCGCGAGCCGCAGGTTCCCGCGCTTGAGCGCGAGGACCATGAAGGGAAAGCTGGCGAGCGTGTTGAGCACTGGAAGAAGGAGCGGAACGCCGATCGCCCAGCCCACGGCGTACGACAGAACGGTCGTCAGAATGATGGCGGAGCCAGCCACTGTTCTCCCTTACAATGAGCGCTTCCGAGCTGACATGACGCTGTCCCCCGGCGGCCGATTCGGTCCCTACGAGATTCTCTCCGCCATCGGCGCCGGGGGCATGGGAGAAGTCTATCGCGCGCGCGACAGCAAATTGAATCGCGACGTCGCCATCAAAACGGTGCTACCGGGTCTGGCCAACGACCCCGATCGTCTCGCGCGATTCAGCCGCGAGGCGCAACTGCTCGCGTCGCTCAATCACCCAAACATCGCGCACGTCTACGGCCTCGAAGAGGCCGGCGGTACCGGCGCGATCGTGATGGAGCTCGTCGACGGTCCGACGCTGGCGGAGCGCATCGCCCGAGGACCGATTCCGGTCGGCGAGGCGCTCGCCATCGCGTCGCAGGTCGCGGCGGCGCTCGAAGCGGCGCACGAGCAGGGCGTCATCCATCGCGATCTGAAGCCCGCCAACGTCAAGGTCCGCGAGGACGGCACAGTGAAGGTGCTCGACTTCGGGCTCGCCAAGGCGCTCGATCCGGTTTCGTCCGCCATCGGCAACGCGATGAACTCGCCGACGCTGACGGCGGCGACGCTGCACGGCGTGATTCTCGGGACGGCGGCGTACATGAGCCCCGAACAGGCGCGCGGCAAGGCGGTGGACAAGCGCGCCGACATCTGGGCGTTCGGTGTGGTCCTCTTCGAGATGCTGACGGGGGCATGCCCGTTCGGGTCAGCCGACGTGTCCGACTCGCTGGCGTTGGTGCTCACGAAAGAGCCGGACTGGCGGACGTTGCCGGCCGATACGCCACCCGGGATCACGCGGCTGCTCCGGCATTGCCTCGCGAAAGATCACCGGCAGCGGCTCGGCGACATCCGCGACGCGCGGATCGAAATCAACGAGGCGCAAGCGGCGCCTGCGGCCGACGGCGCAGCTGTCGAACTACCGCGCGCAGGCCGCCGGGAGCGACTCGCGTGGATGGTCGCGGCGGGATCCGCGCTTGTGTCAGGTGCGCTCGTCGCGCTGCTCGCCATGGGCATCATTCGCGTGCGCGAGACGGCACCAGTTGCGCCGGCGGTGCGTTTTGCGATCGCACCCGGGGACGCCCTCGAACTCGCCGGCAAGCCGGTGATTTCGCCCGATGGCCGCCGCATCGTGTTTTCCGGCGAGGCGAACAATGCGCTGTGGCTGCGCTCGCTCGACGCGATGTCGATTCAGCGGCTGCCGGGAACCGAAGGCGCGCGGCAGCCATTCTGGTCGCCCGACAACAGGAGCATCGGTTTCTTTGCGGACGGGAAACTCGAGAAGGTCGACATCGCCGGCGGGCCGGCAGTCACCCTGTGCGACGCAGCGGGCGGAGCAAGGGGAGCATCGTGGAGCCCGGCCGGAGTGATCCTGTTCGCATCAACCGCAAGCGCCATCATTCAGCAGGTCCCGGCCGCCGGTGGCATTCCGACTCCCGCGACGACGATCGATCAAGCGCAACTAAGCCGAGACAGTTGGCCGTACTTCCTTCCCGATGGGCGTCATTTTCTGTACTTCAGCTCTCACAAATTCACCGGTCTGTTCGCGTCGGGTCTCGACTCGAAGGAAGTCACGCCGCTCGTCCGCACCGATGCGAGCGGTGCGTACGCGTCAGGCTTCGTCTTGTTCATGAGCGGAAGCAGTCTGATGCGGCAACCGTTCGACGTCGGCCGACTGCAACTCGGCGGCGATCCGGCTCCCACCGTCGAGAACGTCGGGGTGAGCCCTACGGGCGACGCGGCATTCTCGGTCTCCGCCAACGGAGTGCTGGTCTATGCCGGGCCCCAGCCCACGGAGAAGCTACGCCTGGTCTGGGTGAATCGGCAGGCCAAGGTCACGCCGTTGGCGCTCGCGCCAGGCATGTACGGCGACCCGAGTCTCTCTCGCCGGATGGGCGCCAGATCGCCCTGGCCATGACAGACGCCACCGGAAGCCATATCTGGATCTACGACCTCGCGCGCGGGACGCTCGGCAAGCGCACGTTCGAAGACTGGAACGCCTATCCCTTGTGGAGTCGCGACGGCCAGTACGTAACGTTCTCTCGGGGCCTCGGACAGCTTGGACCGCTCATGCGAGTGCGGGCCGACGGGAGCGGCCAGGCGGAGGCGCTCGTCACCGACGCGCAGCGGCCGGGTATGAAGATCGCGACCTCGTGGTCCGCCGACGGCAAGCTGCTGGCGTTTCAGAGCGTTCAGGACGTTGTCGTTCGCGACGCGACCGGCGCGCTGCACCCTGCTCTCGCCACACCGGCTTTCGAAAGGGAAGGCCGTTTTGCCCCGAGCGGCCGCTGGATCGCCTACCGGTCGAACGAAACGGGCCGCGACGAAGTGTACGTGCAGTCGTACCCCACCGGCGGCGGCAAGTGGCAGATCTCGACGGACGGCGGCGCCCAGCCCATGTGGTCACCCACAGGGCGTGAACTGTTCTACAAAAATGGGAATCGCATGATGGTCGTACCTGTCGATGCCGGCACGACCTTTACGCCTGGGACGCCGCGTATGCTGTTCGAAATGCCGCTGCCGGAGCGGACGCCCGGCGATCCGTCGCGCTACGTGGTGACGCCGGACGCCGAGCGCTTCCTCGTGCTGACGACGGTCCCAGCCGAGAGCGGTAGCCGGCCCACTCGACCGATCAACGTCATCCTCAACTGGACAGCGGCCCTTCAGTCGCCGGCGACACCGAAGTAATCCAATCAACCGTCACGCGGGGATCGTCAGCACTCCGAAGTGCTGTTGGTAGCGCGCCTTGAATTCGTCCCACGTATAGGCGTGGCTGAGGCCGCCCATGTGCTCGAGCGCGTAGGTCGCGGCGACGCTGCCCATGCGCGCGCAGACCTCGTAGGGCAGGCCGAGCGACAGGCCGCGCATCATTCCCCCGCGAAACGCGTCGCCGACGCCGGTCGGATCGACGATGCGCGTCGGCGTGACCGCCGGGACGTCCACCTGCCCGTCGAGCGTGATGACCGACGATCCATGCTCGCCGCGCGTCACGATCAGCGTCTTGGCGAGGCCGAGGATCTCCGGCTCGCCGAGCCCGGTCTTCTGCCGCAGCAGCTCGAGCTCGTAGTCGTTGACGATGACGATCGTCGCGCCGGTGAGGCCGTCGCGGAGTTGATCGCCCTCCATGCGCGCGCACTGCTGGCCCGGATCGAAGATGAACGGGATGCTGAGCGTACGGCATTCTTCGGCATACTGGACCATGGCGCCCGGGTCGTTCGGCGAGATGATCGCGAGGCCGCAGTCCTTCACGTCGCGGAACGACAGTCGCCCGGCATCCGCCATCGCGCCGGTGTAGAAGGACGCGATCTGGTTGTTGTCCGCGTCGGTGCTGCAGAAGAACGACGCGCAGAACTTGCCGGCGATCTGTTTCGCGTGCGTCGTGTCGATGCCGGCCGCGTCGAGCCACTGCCGGTACTCGCCGAAGTCCTCGCCGGCCGTCGCCATCAGCAACGGCCGCTCGCCCAGCAGCGCAAGCGTGTAGGCGATGTTCGGCGCGCAGCCGCCGCGACGCTTGTCCATCGTGTCGACGAGAAAGCTCAGGCTGACGCGGCTCATGTGCTCCGGCAGGAAGTGCTCGGTGAACCTGCCCGGAAAATGCATCAGATAGTCGAAGGCGATCGAGCCGGTTACGACGATGGTCATAGATTCTCTAGGTTCTCTAGGTTCTCAAGGTGCTCAAGGTGCTCGAGGTGCTGAAGGTGCTGAAGGTGCTGAGGGTTCTCAAGGCTCTGCTGTTGGTTCGTTTTGTGCTTTGTCCGCGGCATGCGAATTCAGCGCTTCGAGGATCTCATTGTCTGGCAGCTCGCGGATCGCCTGCAAAACGAGATCTTTGAATTTACTTCACACCCACCCGCGTCGCGAGACTTCAAATACTGCGATCAAATCCGCGACTCCATTCGATCCGCCAAACGGAACACCTCGGAAGGATTCGGTCGTTACTACCCCAAGGAGTTCGCCCGGTTCCTGAGAATCACTGCCGGCTCACTGCAAGAGACAAAGAACCATTTGCAGGACGGCCTCA